>JAURNA010000111.1 GCA_030830385.1 Crocinitomicaceae bacterium
ATTCACAGCAAATAATTGTGTGAATTCTGCGAAATTAGGGAAAATTAACATCTCTTTCGCACGTCGCGGTAAAAAAAAATGTTTTCTAAACTGCTGAATTTCTACGCTTTGGGATTCCGATTGTGCTGTTTTACGGTGATACCCCGGCAGATCGCTATCAATTTAATCTCGTTTAGCATCGGTGATTTCACCCAATAAAATTGTTGAGGAATAAATCAAGAGTTCACCGTTTTCCACTGGTCTTGAAATTATGCAGGCAGGTAAGATTGACACAATAGGTGACTGCCTTCATGACGATTCCTTTGTTAGTGCTTTGAGTAGTCCTTTAAAGATAAAGCCGTGAAAGGGGTATACAAGCATCCAGTAGATTCTTCCTGCGAGTCCTTTGGGTCTGAAAGTTGCTGTCTGTGTGAGTTCTCCATTTTCAATTTTAAATTCCAGCCATGCCTCTCCCGGTAGTTTCATTTCTGCAAAAAGTAACAATCTTCCTTCTTCGGGATTCGCGTACAGAACACGCCAAAAATCAAGAGCATCTCCGGGAGAAAGGGAAAGTGGATTGGTTCTTCCCCGTCTGAGACCAACTCCACCGTTTAATTTATCAAGCACACCGCGAATTTTCCATAGCCAGTTTCCGTAGTACCATCCGTTTTTACCTCCCAATTGCCATAGTTTTTTGATGGTGGATTTTCGGTTTTCTATGGTTCTCTTCCGTTTATCCTGAAAGGTTCCGAATTTGGGAACATTGATGAATTCGCCAATTTCGAAGTTGATACCGCTGCTCACATACGAATCTTTCCAACTGGAAATGATTTCGTTATCCTGTATTTTCCGAAAGGCTCTGCGGATTGATTGCTTGTACGACAACGGCTGGATGTTCAGAATGTCATTGATACGATTATCGCGACAAACCACTTCGATTTTCATACTGTCTACTAAAGAGGTGGCCAGTTTGTAGGAAGTAGAGGTGACGAAATACAGCCAATAAGAAGACAGACGGGGTGTCATAACAGGAACTGTCCAGATTTTTCTTCTCAGGCCCCGAACCTCTGCAAACTGAAGCAACATCTCTTTGTATGTGAGTATGTCGGGTGATCCAATATCAAAATTTTGATCGTAAACTTTCCTGTTACCCAAACCTTTCAGTAAAATGGACAAAACGTCAGAAATACCAATGGGTTGACACCTTGTAAGGAGCCATTTGGGCGTGATCATGACAGGAAGTTTTTCGACTAAATCTCTGATGATTTCAAATGATGCACTGCCTGAGCCAACAATGATGCCTGCCCTGAAGCATGTGAAATGATAAGGTCCTTTGGACAACTCATCTTCCACGTTTTTTCGCGAGGTAAGATGCCTTGAGAGAACGTCTTCATTGGCCATACCGCTCAAATAGATGACGTGCTTAACATTGGTTTTGCTTACGCTGCTTCGGAAGTTTTCGGCGCATTGATGTTCCAGGGTTTCATATTCTACTGAGCTCGACATGGAGTGAACGAGGTAATAAGCTGCGTCAATATCCGTAGGGATTGAATGAAGTGATGCCCGGTCACTCAGATCCATTTCTACGACAGTTATGTTTTTTTCATGAGATGCTGTGGGGGAGAACCGACTTTTGTCCCTGACACAGCAGTACACATGATGGCCTTGTTCCACGAGTAAGGGAAGAAGTCTTTTGCCAATATATCCATTCGCTCCTGTCAGCAGTATTTTCATGTCTTTGCTGCAATCTAGGACGCCACCGAATCGCTTGGTTGATCCGAATGCTGAATGTTAATTACTTTTTGATCATTTTGCTCCTGAATTTTGTGCTGCTTCCAGATCATACGTAACAGAAAAAACATGTATGCAGAAAATACGGCAAAACCGATAATGAAAAGAATCAGATTGTTCATAACTCATTTTTTTTAGCAAGCTTGAAGAAAATAGAAAAGCACAAAATGGATGGCACCCAGATGCCCACGAAAATACCTTCTTCTCTGTAGTCATTAAACCACAGAGATACGGACAGCAAAAAACTCAGGAATGCCAGTAATGCCGGGTAGTAAGTTTCTAAGAATTTCATCATACTCTTGTTAATAGTTGTTTAATGTTATTTTGATAAAGTTAAACAAAATAAATGAAGTAACAAAATTGAGTGCGCACTAAGCGGTTGAAAATGAATCAGGAATGAATTCTAAAACGGTGAATGTTTACTGTACAAACGGCAGCTCATGTTCCTTCTTGAACGCGCGTGTGAAATTCTTGAGATACGAATCACGCCATTTATCCGCAGCAAAACGGTTGAGATGCTCCATGACGGGGCTGTCGTCCGTAATCACAATACCATCACGGTAATCAATTGTGTACGGCTCAACCAGTTCGTCCTTGATAAAGTATTCTTCCTCACCGAAAGTGACGGATCCAGCCCTTGACCAATCCGGTTTCTTCAAATAGGCCAGATACAACAGATTCCGATCGGCCACAGGTGATTTCCCCATGTTGGCATCCACAATGCTGAATTGGAATCCGGCGGCTTCCAGAGTTTTCATGAGTGATCTTCCCGCCAATCCTTCATTGCCCTCCAGAAAGCCATTAAAATTAATGGCAATCAAGCCATTTGGACGCAAGATTCTTCGGATGTCCTCAAATGCTTCCTTACTCAAAACATGGGAGGGAAGAATCTCCCCGCTAAAAATATCCAGAACGATAAAGTCGTAGGATTGTTCACATTTCTTTACGTACCTGCGGGCATCGTCACAAATAACATGGACACCATTCAATCCGAAATACTCCCTGCTGATATCAATAATGCGCTGATCGATTTCCACAGCATCCACCATATGACGACTGAATCCCTGCAATTGACCCGGTAAAATCCCGCCGCCCAAACCAAGTACCAACGATCGACTTTGTGGTGGGTACATATACGAAAGGCAAGTGGTCGTATTGACATAAGGCCAGATTGAATTTCTGTTCTTTTTTGTGATCCATGTCTGCCCCATTCGATTGATGAACAATATGCGATTCATCTGTCCCTGATCTTCGAAATCAGCAACAATAAGCTGACCGTTGATACTTTCAGAAAAGTACTCGATTTTAAAATCATCGTTGTCCGTGAGTTCCGGTTGAGTTTGTGTGAGAATGATTGCGCCCACAATTACAATGCTCATTCCCAATGAAAAAATTCGCTTCTTTTCACGGATATAAACGAGAAACGGAAGGATGGAAGTGAGGATGATCGCCAGCAAAATGGTATCACTAACCCCCATATCCGGAATCAACCAGTAGCCTGTAATCAAAGAAAACAACACGCCTCCAATCGTGGAAGTGCTGTACAAACGACCCACAACCGACTTATCGATGCTGAATTTTTGATTCAAAATGGAGATGATCACGGGTGTTGTAGCGCCAAAGATGACCAACGGAACGAACAATACGATGAAAACAATGATCCAGGTAAAGGAAGCCGTGCCCAAATCCAACCCGGTAAAATTCTGAAGATAGAAGAGGCTCCATCCGGTGAGCAAAATGAAGCTAATGATTGCAAACATTCTGACCGGGAAAAAATCGTCTCGCTCTTTTCTGCTCAGGAAGGCCCCCAGAAAGTAGCCCAGCGCCAACGCTCCTACCGAGAGACAGATCATCGTTGCCCAGATCATTACCGAATGCCCCAGAATCGGCACAACGATCAACGGTGAAGAAGTTTCCAGCAGCATTACCATTCCTCCCTCGATAAAAGCCAATGCGAGCAGATCACTTTTCTTCATTCGGCGCGAGTTTAATTAGGGAAGACAATGCGGTTGCCAGCAACAGAAAACCTCCCAGAACGAACGTGGAATTCTGAACTCCAATACTCGGGATGAACGTGAAAACAGTAATGAGAAGGACAACAATTCCTCCCAACGTACCGATTCCGAAAATAAGTCCGGTTGCAGAAGCGAGTTTGTCGTTCATCTGATTCAACATTTCCACAATCAACGGGGATACAATCCCCATGCTCAGGACCGGAACAAAAAGAATCACAAAGCCCGACAGGATTGCGGCGGATTTGATGTCTGAGTCGGACAAATCTGGCAACACAGCTTCCGCAATGTAGGTCGATGACAGAACGAGTACACCAGCCGTCGCCAGCGCATAGGTCAGGTATTTTTTCGGTTGCCTGAGCGAAAGTTGTCCTCCTATCCGGTAACCCAGTGCCAAACCCATCAGTGTGACAGTCAAAATGCTGGTCCACACATAAATGGAAGCACCCAGAAAGGGAACATAAATCTTCGCACTCACAACTTCGTACGAGAGCAAGACGCCTCCTTCAATAAAGGAGATCACAAACAATAAGATTCTCGCAGTGCTAATGGTTTCTGGTGTTTTAATTCAGATCAATAATACTAAATATTCTGTGTTACGTCATGCGGTCAGTACTGTAATGGGAAGGCATTCACACGTCCACAGACAATCGGAACGAAAAGTGAAGCCGCAGAAAATCCGGCGATATCCATGAAACGATCCTGCGATCAGCGTTCGATTGGGCAGGTAAAATAACCATGAATAACTAGATATTGTACAAAATACATTATCTTCAGGATGATAAATTGAGAATCATCCATTATATTGAAGGTTCCATTGTAAACCCAAAGTTGCATGATACATAAAACGCTTGCGGCAGTGATCATTATTTGTAGTAGCTGCGCGATATCTCAAAAGAAAACAATTGACGAAAAAGTGGAGGATTTACTGGGGAAAATGACACTCGATGAAAAAATCGGTCAAATGACTCAGTACAATGGTTTTTGGAATCCTACGGGCCCCGTGCCGGCAGAGGGGGATGCGAAGAACAAATACGATCATTTGCGCAATGGAAGGGTCGGCTCAATGTTAAACGCTGGACCGGTCCAGAACGTGATCGAATTGCAGAAGATTGCCGTGGAAGAAACGCGTCTAGGAATTCCTCTGATCATCGGTCAGGACGTTATTCATGGACAGAAGACGCTGTCTCCCATTCCATTGGCAGAATCGGCAAGCTGGGATTTGGATGCCATTGAAAGGTCAGCCAGAATAGCGGCAATCGAAGCTTCGGCGGAGGGAGTCAACTGGACCTTTGCACCAATGGTTGACGTAACACGCGATGCTCGTTGGGGGCGCGTGATGGAAGGAGCGGGTGAAGATCCGTACCTGGGGTCGAAAATAGGAATTGCGCGCATCAAAGGGTTCCA
>JAURNA010000112.1 GCA_030830385.1 Crocinitomicaceae bacterium
CTGATCTTCAGTAATTTTCATCTCTTCCGAATCGTTCAGAACGTCGTTTCGTTTCATTTCAATCACTCTTGGGTGATGATTCATTTGATCAACCTCAAGCGTTGAATCATTCTTCTGATCAGGGGAAACATCGCTTTTTTCCATTTGTGACGTTTGGAGACAGACAATTTCTTTTCATAGCAACATTTGTTTTCTAGCAGATTACTACCAACAGTGCAAATATCAGGAATGATCGGTTCGATAAATTCGCTCAGGTGAATGAATTACCGAAGGTTCACTCATTTGAGCAAGACTCAAAACCCTTGATAAGACTGACCTACACTAATCTCAAGCTGTTTCACTCGATATAAATTTGAATATTTTTTTCAATTCCATAACTACTGATTTTACATAACAAGAAAAGCAGGAGCAACTCAGCATTCCTTCTGATCATCGGGAGCCGTATTCACAAAATTAACATATAATTCTCGCTTGGGTAATCATTCAAAAATCCGTTCTTTTAAAAGCCGCCTAATTTACCAATATTTATTGGGTGATGAATCTTCTGTTCTTCTCAATGATTGGGTGTTTCTATTTTTCCACTGCATTACCGGAGAACACCAAACAGTTGTGAACGCTTTGGAGTCGGAAACATTTTACAGCAACTTTTTTACGTTGTCTTTTCCACAATGGTGAATCAATCAATTTCTTGAACCATGCAGCAAGATCTGCCGATACGAATTACTGTTGGAGATTTTCTTCTGCGTTTACATAAAATAACGTACTGGCATATTGCCTCCTAAGCTTTTTTCGAGCCACATTTTCCATTTCACATGGAAGTTTTTCAAATTGAATACCATTTCATCTTCATCTACAAATTCTTGTATTATCTGTGCTTTTCAACAGTATAGACGTCAAACACACGTGAAAGTTGCCTTGAATTCAATTTTCAGGAGTAATTTTTTAGGCAGTAGAATGCCTGACTCATGTTTATATACTTCCCTTAAGCAATGTTAACTTATCGGGTTTCTTCGTAGGAACGAACTGTCTAAACAGCTTCGCAAAACGATCTTTTCTGTTGTATGAAGCCCCCGGGAAAGAGGAGCTAATGAAAATGTAAATGGCCTCCTTGTGGCAATGTGCCTGAAAGGGCTGAAATCAAGTCGTTTGATGATCAATGCGTTAGGGGTGGGGGAGGTCAATAATCGCCCTAAAAAGAGATTTGATGTTGAAAACCCTGTTTCTTGTCATGGAGAATTCATTGTTTTAACTCAGAAATTGCGCTTGTAACTTGAATCCGACTCCGGTAATATCTATGGTTTTAGAGCGGTAATGAATCATTCGATAATGTGAGCATCCCCCCTTCGATTATTGAAAATGGGCTTCCAAAAAGGATGTTTTTTTGTTCCCGCTACCGGATTACATTTACATTTCCTGTGATCTTGATTCTTTCGTCCGTTGCCAGTGTCTTGAATTCGATCTTCCATGTGTACGTTCCTTCTTGACATGACGTTCCGCCATATGTTCCATTCCATCCTATTGATGCATCATTCGTCTCAAAGATTGTTTCTCCCCATCGATTTGAAATCAATAAGGTATAGTCATAAGGGTCAAATCCTGAGGTAAATACAGGTCGGAATGCCTGGTTATGCATATCTCCATCAGGAGTGAAGGTATTCGGTACGTAATAGAGCAACTCTTCCTTTACATTGATCGTAAATTGGGACACATCCGCACAGCCCAACTCTGAGAATGCGGTCAGCGTAACGACATAACCTGCTGATGCATCGTTAGGGAACTCATGCGTTGGGTGTTTCTCCGTTGAGATCGGTGTGTTGTCTCCAAAATCCCATTCATAGCTTACCGCTCCGGTGGATGCGTTATTAAATATTACCTCAGTAGATAAATTTGAGAGATTCGTCTCAGACGAAATGAACGATGCTTCCGGATAGTCTTCCACGTAGATGTAATTCTCATATGTCTCACTTTCCACACAACCTGTTGCCGATGTTGTTGTCAATGAAACATCATACAGTCCTCCGTAAGGGAAGGTGTATGTTACGGTATTACAATCTGTAAATGTTTGGCCATTGATTGTCCACTGGCAGTCTGTAAGATCAGATGCTGATGTTGACGTATTGGTAAACCGTACTGTCCAGGGCTCGCATCCAAACAATGTGTCTCCCAAGAAGCTTACAACAGGTAGTGCCTCCACAGTAATCAACACACTATCCTCTGAGGTGCATCCTTCATTGATCGCCGTTACCGTATAGTAATCTGAGTTTGTCGGGTAGAATATTACATCATCTTCTATTGGTGACTCCCACGTAATCACTGCCCCATCCGGGTTATAAGCTGCAACCATTACTCCATCTCCATCACAAATCGTCTGTGATGTACCTGCATCCAGTTCAGGTTGTGCAATCACGGTAATGTCAAGTGTTGTTAACACGGCACATTCTCCGGCATCTGGCGTAAAGGTATACGTGGTTGTCCCTGCTGTTGCAGTGCTAACAGATGGAGACCAGGAACCTGTAACTCCGTTATTCGAAGCTGCGGGCAACGTGGGTGCAGTGGTATTCTGGCATACATCAGGAATTGAATCAAACGTTGGTGTTATGTCAAGGACGCTTACAACTACAGTGTCTGTGGAAGTACAACCATTAAAATCTGTCGTTACGGTGTACGTGGTTGTAGTTGTGGGAGAAACCGTTATTTGGCCGTAATCCTGACCTTCTCCCTGAAGGTTGATCGTTCCGGATTCACCTGTACTCCACGTATATGTTGCTCCGGCGTTAGTAGTAATAGGATCAGCTCCTATAGTTACGGCAGGATCTTCTGAACAGATGGATACATCCGGGCCGGCATCAACTTCAGATATGGGTACAGTAACACTTGCGTAACAGGAATCTGCTCCATTTGAGAACCAAACGCCATAAGTCGTTTCTGATAATACATTGACGTTTTGTATAGGTTCGTCATCCGAGGATGGTAAATGGGTGTAATTGTAAGTGTATCCTGCGCAGTCATAAGAATTAATTACAACATTGTCTATTCCCCAGTTATCACAACATGTTCCAGAAGACTGATCCTGCATCCATTGAAACTGCACACTTA
>JAURNA010000113.1 GCA_030830385.1 Crocinitomicaceae bacterium
CAATGTTCGGAAATTTATCCCAAGAAGCCGATTTACGATATTCCCGGATTCCCGTCGATTCTTGCCGGAGAGTTGATCGATAACCTCATAGAGCAAGCGGCTCCGTTCAAACCTGGCTTTACGCTGGGAGAAGCTGCTGTTAGCATTGAAAAAACGGACCATGAGCATTTCATTGTTACTACAAACAAAGGGACCAAGCACAGCGCTCCGGTTGTAATGATCGCCGGAGGACTTGGTGTTTTTGAACCGCGCAAACCACCGATCGAAAACCTTACAAAATACGAAGACAAGGGTGTTGAGTACATCATTAAGGATCCGGAATTTTACCGGGGGAAACGATGCGTGATCGCCGGAGGTGGAGATTCTGCTCTGGATTGGGCGATTTTTCTTTCGGACAAGAACATTGCTTCGGAAGTCTCGCTCGTTCACCGACGGTCTTCATTCCGCGGACACTTGGATTCAGTGCAAAAAGTACTTGATCTGGCCGATGAAGGAAAAATCAACCTCATCACGGAAGCGGAAGTCACAGGCATTGAAGGAAACGGAAAGGTAGAAACTGTAATCGTTCAGCATGCGAAGGAAGGCGAGGTAAGGAAAGAAACCGATCACTTCATTCCGCTATTCGGATTGAAGCCAAGCCTCGGTCCAATCGCAAATTGGGGACTCGAAATCGAAAAGAATGCCATCAAGGTGGATACACTCGATTACTCAACGAACATTCCGGGTATTTATGCAATTGGAGACGTGAATACATACGCGAATAAGTTGAAACTCATCCTTTGCGGATTCCATGAAGGAACACTGGCTGTTCAATCCGCGTTTGCACGCATCCACCCTGAGAAGAAGAATGTATTGAAGTACACCACTGTGAATGGAGTACAAGGATTCTGAATCCAGTTGTGAAATTGGACTTGGGTTGATGGTGATTTGCCAGGGCTCAGCGAATCCGGAATACGTTGGTTCTTGATCGGTTCATTGCTTTTGCTTATTTTGGAGGTTATGGCAGGGTACCGTTATCTTCTGCTTAAATGATCCGGACAAGAAAGCATAGGGTTCAATTTGCTGGCGTTTTTGCCGCTTACTTCGGGCTTTCGTTATTCCTTCTTGCACCGATACAATTACTGAACAACGCAGATCATATAGCGGTCATTCCAATTGCGATCTTCGCTGCGATGATGCTTTCTTTCATCGCGATGAATCTTATAAGATCGTTCAAACCAACCGGACAGAAAATAGCGCTTATCCTGGTGCTGGAAATTGTTTCACTCCTGATAGCTCTTGCGCTACAGGGAATTTTTGGAATTCATGCGGAAGCACTGTTGTACCTACTGATCTTTGCCCTCGTCGGACTGGTTCCGGGATTAATGGGTGTTTTCTTACTGCTCCTGATCGAGACAAAGAATCGAATTCAACCTTTACACGTCGAATCAAAAAGTGCAGCGGAAGAAGTTGGCGAGGTACACTATTTCGTGTTGAAGAATGCCAAGGGTCGCATCAAATTCAAAGAGCGCCTGGAGGATATACTTTGTTTTGAGTCCGATAACAATTACGTGATTGTTCATTACCGTCCGGAGGAAGAACCCACGCAACGCAGCGTACTTCGATTGACACTAAAAAAAGTCGAACACGAACTGATCCGCCTGGGTTCGAAGTCTTTTTATCGGGTTCACAGATCGTTTTTGGTGAACATAGATCACATTGAAAAAGTCCAGGGAAAGTCTCAATCTTACAAGCTCCAACTCAAGTTCTTCGAGCAATTCGTTCCGGTATCCAGATCCTTCGATATTTCACGTTTGGACTAAAAATCCAGCATTTCACCAATATTTCCAGCTGTTTACACCATTTTTATAACCATTCACCCCTTGTATTTTTCCGGTCAGCAGAATTTTCACAGACTACCACTGAACTTTCTCAGGTCAACGCCTTGATTGTGAAACGCTTAACCAGGTTCAGATGAAAAAAACGATTCTACTCAGTGCTTCCATTTCAGCAATTGCCCAAAATCAATATTTCGTAAACGATACCATCCATGCAGAAGATATGTTTTGCACCGCGCCTGGTTCGTCAGGTAGCAGTGGAACGTCAGCTGGTTCTCCGAAAGCATCGCATCAGGGGCTCACTCATTACGCGTGAGTAATCAAAAGGGTTCAGACTACACGAAATCATCTCCGCACAAACGAGTTCACCAGCGTTTTTTGGTACTTTTAGATCATGAATCGCAGAACGGTTAACACAGTCATCATACTTGGTATCGTTGCCGTGATCAGCATTTTGCTGATACAAATGATTTCCATCAACAAAACGGAAGCAATCCAGGAGCGTAATATTGCCATTCAGCAACGGGAAGACAGCCTGAATCTCATACACTTTCTCGACAGAACGCAAATTGCCTTGCGAAACGTATTGAACCAAATTCGTACCACAAGCCGGGACAGTTCGGATGTTTTCGAAGCGGTTAAGCAACTCGACAACAACTATTTCCGGGTAGACTTCAACTCTGAGATCAACGCCTTTCAGCTCGAGACCTGGCTCAAACGCGAATTGTACAACCAAAGCCTTCACTACGATTTTCAGTACGGTATTTACGACTGCTTTGACAATACGATCACCTACGGATCGCTGATTTCCTACTCGGGAACCGAATTTATTGCAGATACCCTTTCCAACGTGCATTCTCCTCCAGCCGACTTAAAAGCCAATACACATTATTTCACTGTGTTCTTTCCGGAAGTGTACAACGATCTTAAACCGATTCAGGAATCCAACAGATTTTCACCCTACGTCTACCTGATCGCCATTGTTGCACTCGTGTTGATCTTCTTCGGGTTTGCCGTGAATACGATCCTTCGTCAAAAGCGATTGTCAGAGGTTAAAACCGACTTCATTAACAACATGACCCACGAATTGAAGACTCCCATTTCCACAATCGGTCTATCTGCGGAAATGATCATGCGCACTGATTTTGATAAGGAACCCGAAAAATTACAGCGATACGCAAGCCTGATTTACAAAGAGAACAAACGACTCGAGCACCAGGTAGAGCGTGTTTTGAAGGTAGCCAAACTCACCAAAGACAAAATTTCCCTGTCCAAGGAAACAATGAATTTGCACGAGTTGCTTCTGGAAGTAAAAGATAACTTTGAACTCCATCAAACAGAAAAAGGAGGAGAAGTCACCACCCAGCTGAATGCAAAACATTTTGAACTGAGCGTGGATCCTGTGCACATCTCAAATGTTTGCTACAACCTGATCGACAACGCGATTAAATACTCCGATAAAACGCCCATCGTTGAAATCCGAACCTCAAACGACCGTAAATGGTTCACAATTGAAATTGAGGACAATGGCATTGGGATGCGCCGCGAGAATCTGAAAATGATTTTCGATAAGTTTTACCGTGTTCCAACCGGCAATCGACATGATGTTAAGGGATTCGGATTGGGACTTTATTACGTGAAGCTCATCATTGAAGAGCATGGAGGCACCATCCATGTAAAGAGCTCCATTGGCAAAGGAACCATCTTCACCATTCGACTTCCTTACGAAGCATAGGCATTACTTACTCTTGTATTTCTTCAATTCCGTGACAGGCTGAGGAAACATTCCGTCCCTCGATAGACGTTTTCCTCGTTTGTAGACCAGAATTCGTTCGTTCGCCAATTGGTTGGTCATTTCGCAATCGAGCAGGAAGTAACTGTCTGCTTCAAACATGACGTTGTGCGTGCCGGTAATTTCGCGATTCCCGATGGTAACCGAGATGTCGCTCTTTGTAATCGACACGTAAATCGGTGTTTCTCCGACCGGAATAAGCTCCTCACCTGTATTGATCTCATAGGCTGGAACCATTCCTTTGTAGCTTCCCAGGAACTTCCGCTTTAATTTGATTTCTTTTTGCGCCACAGCCGGGAAGGAGACGAGGGCCACGAAGATTATAATCCAACGCATGAAACGAAGATACGAAAAATCCACTGCGCCAATCGGGCACGATTTTTTCAACATTCCCATCAGTTACGAACATTATCGCTGGGCTTGACCACAAATTGGGTAATTTCGGACCTGGTAAAATTCGGATACCCCCCATGAAACAATATCACGACTTACTCCAGCATATTCTCGACAACGGAACGAAGAAGGAAGACCGCACAGGAACCGGAACACTTTCCGTTTTTGGTTATCAAATGCGCTTCAATCTTTCGGAAGGATTTCCATGTGTAACCACAAAAAAAGTACACTTGCGGTCCATCATTCACGAACTGCTTTGGTTCCTGAAGGGGGATACAAACATCCGTTATTTGCGCGAGAACAAAGTGAGCATCTGGGACGAATGGGCAGATGAAAACGGCGATCTAGGTCCGGTTTACGGCCACCAATGGCGCAGTTGGCCCGATGGTAAAGGAGGCACAATTGACCAAATCACCCAATTGGTGAACAACCTGAAAAACAACCCCGATTCGCGCCGCCACATTGTATCCGCATGGAACGTTGCTGATGTCGACAACATGGCCCTGCCCCCTTGCCATACACTGTTTCAATTTTACGTAGCCGACGGAAAACTAAGTTGCCAGTTGTATCAACGCAGTGCCGATACATTCCTCGGTGTACCTTTCAACATTGCATCTTATGCACTTTTAACATTAATGCTCGCGCAAGTATGCGATTTGGAACCGGGAGATTTTGTCCACACCTTTGGAGATGCCCACCTGTACTCCAACCACCTGGAACAAGCAAAAACACAATTGGAGCGTCAACCGAGAGCGTTACCAACAATGAAACTGAACCCGGAAATCAAAGACCTGTTTGGATTCCGATACGAAGATTTTGAATTGATCAATTATGACCCACATCCACATATCAAAGCACCTGTGGCTGTGTAGCACGCTGATTTTTGCCTTTACACTCCCAAGTATCGGACAAAAAGACAGGAATGTTTCATTTCTGTTTGTGGGAGATGTCATGCAGCACGATGGACAAATTGCGGCGGCCTACAACGCGACCACCCAATCGTACGAATACGACGATTGTTTTCAATTCATCGAACCCATTGTGAATTCTTACGATGTAACCATCGCCAATCTGGAGGTAACACTGGCAGGCAAACCCTTCAAAGGATACCCGCAATTTTCTGCACCTGATGAACTCGCAACTGCACTTGTTGATGCGGGATTTAACGTGATCCTAACGGCCAACAATCACTCTTGCGACCGCGGTAAAAATGGAGTTTTGCGCACGCTTGACCAATTGGATGCGCTCGGTGTAAAACACACAGGTACGTTTAGAAATAAGCAAGAACGAGACAAAAATTATCCGCTCATTGTTCAGGAAAAAGGAATGAAAATCGCCGTTCTTAATTATACCTATGGAACCAATGGACTCGAAGTGCCGGCTCCCTTGATCATAAACTATATTGACAGCACTGTAATCAAAGAAGACATTGCCAAAGCGAAGTCGATGAATGCGGATTACATCATTTGCAACATGCACTGGGGAACGGAATACAAACCGCTGCCGAACCCGTACCAAAAAACATACGAGCAAGTGTGCTATCAAGCGGGCGCAGACATGGTAATTGGCAGTCATCCGCACGTGGTTCAGCCCGTTGAAAAGAAAACCGTACACAATGAAGAGAAACTAACCGTCTGGTCCCTTGGCAACTTCATTTCGAATATGCAAACGCGCACAACACGCGGAGGTGTCATGGTTGGAGCCAAAGTGGAACAAACTCCAAAAGGACCGAAATTAGGCGAGGTGAATACGCACCTTCTTTATGTAATGAAACGCCGTGAAGGAGCTACCACACCTTACTACGTTTTACCCGATTTCCCTTACAACAACTACCGCCCGGATTTTATGTCTTCTGCGGAAGCTGAACGAATGAAATTGTTTTTTTCCGACAGCCGGAAACTCTACGCCGGGCACAACAAAAATGTACAGGAATCCATCGTAGCTGTCCATTCTGAAACCGGGAAGCATTTTCAAAAATTGCTAACGCATTACTTTGCAGTAGAAATTCTCGCCGGGGGAACATCTGCCTTACGGAATTCACTACTGGGTCATTACCTTCACAAACACGTCGACGCCGAAGGAGGCGTGCACTATCTGTCCGGATTCTACTACGATTCGTTGATAACCGAAGGACACATGCGCTTTCTGAACGACTGTGGAATTGAGAACACGCAAGTTGTGGAAGTTACACCAACAACCATTTTGAAAAAGGAAGAATGAACGTTGCACTCATCGTAGCCATGGACTCCGAACGTGGAATTGGCCGAAATAATGATTTGATGTGGCACTTGCCGGAAGACATGAAGTTCTTTACGAATAGCACACGTGGGCACATCGTGGTAATGGGAAGGAAAAACTACGACTCCATTCCTGAAAAATACCGTCCATTGCCTGGTCGGGAAAACGTGATCCTCACCCGAAATAAATCCTTCTCAGCCGAAAACTGCAAGGTTTTTCACGATCTGCAGTCCATTTTGGATCATTATTCAGCGGAAACCGAGCGCACGCTTTTTATCATCGGTGGAGGAGAAATTTACAGACTTGCCCTGGAAGCCGGAATCGTTGATGAAATGTACATTACATACATTAACAAAAACTACGGAGCCGACACATTCTTCCCGGAGTTTGACCTCAATCAATGGCAGGTTCAAACCATCAAGCAACAACCCATTGACGAGCATCACGAAGCCAGCTTCTCCGTACTTCACTACACATCCTGACGGATCAACAACGCTCTTGCGAAAGCCTTGAAATCTTGTTGATAAATTGAACGGGAAGAGCGTACCTGCCGCCCCGTGTTTCCGTAACTTTATCCTTGTCTTTGCCAGGAAGTAATCATGAAAGTTTGCATTGCCGAAAAGCCCAGTGTTGCGAAAGATATTGCCGAAGTAATTGGTGCGAAACAGCGCCTGGACGGCTATTATGAAGGCAATGGATACCAGGTTACGTGGACATTTGGACACCTCTGCACCCTCAAAGAACCGCGCGATTACAACGAAAACTGGAAGTATTGGAAATTGGAGGACCTTCCGATTGTTCCTCCGAATTTTGGCATCAAACTAATCGAAAATCAGGGCGTCGAAAAACAGTTCAATACCATCGCCCGACTGGTTCAGAATTGCGATGAAGTAATCAATTGCGGAGATGCCGGCCAAGAAGGAGAATTGATCCAGCGATGGGTGTTGCTCAAAGCGAAATGTGCTGCCCCCGTCCGAAGACTCTGGATTTCATCCCTGACCGAAGAGGCGATTCGCGAGGGGTTCAATTCGTTAAAAGAAGCGAAACGCTACGACAATCTGTACGCAGCAGGAAGTGCCCGCGCAATTGGAGACTGGATTCTGGGGATCAACGGTACACGCCTTTTCACCAAAAAATTCGGGCAGGGAAAATCGACCTTATCCATCGGGAGGGTTCAAACCCCCACGCTTGCCATGATTGTTCAACGCCAAAAAGAAATCGACGCCTTTGTGGTTGAAGATTATTGGGAGTTGAAAACGATCTACAAAGAACAGGAATTCAATTGCCAAATTGATCGCCTCAAGACGAAAGAGCGAGCTGAAAAGGGACTGGCCTACCTGAAAGACAAGGAATTTGAGATTACCTCCTTCGAACAAAAAGAAGGAAAAGAAGGAAATCCGCGCTTGTACGATCTGACTTCCCTGCAGGTAGACGCGAATAAAAAATACGGTTACTCCGCTGACGATACATTGAAGTTCGTTCAGAGCCTCTACGAAAAGAAGCTGGTTACATATCCCCGCGTGGATACCACCTACCTGTCGGAAGACATTTATCCAAAAGTGCCGGGGATTTTACGCGGTCTTGTTCACTACACACGTTTTACGCAACAACTGCTCGCAACTGAAATACCCAAATCGAAACAGGTGTTCAACGACAAAAAGGTCACCGATCACCACGCGATCATTCCAACAGGGATTCAACCTTCAGGCATTTCACCTCCCGAACAGCATATTTACGATCTGATCTGCAAGCGATTCATTTCTGTTTTCTATCCGGCTTGTGAAGTGTCGAATACAACCGTGCTTGGAAAAGTCGGTGAACTGGAATTCAAAGCAACAGGTAAGCAAATTTTGTCGCAGGGCTGGCGTGAAGTATATGCCGAAGATAAGCCTGCAAAAGCCAACAAAGAGGAAGAATCCATCATGCCGCACTTTGAGGAAGGTGAACGCGGACCTCATGAACCGCATATTCATCAGGGCAAAACTTCACCGCCGAAACACTACACAGAGGCGACGTTATTGCGCGCAATGGAAACCGCGGGAAAACAAGTTGACGACGAAGAAATGCGGGAATTGATGAAGGACAACGGCATCGGACGTCCGTCTACGCGAGCAAACATCATCGAAACCCTTTTCAGAAGGCGATACATTGAGAAAAAGCGCAAGAACATTCACGCTACGTCCACAGGAATTGCACTGATTGACACCATTCAAAATGAACTGCTGAAAAGTGCTGAACTCACGGGGCAATGGGAGCGAAAACTCCGATTAATCGAAAAAGGAGAATACCAACCCGAGGTCTTCAAGCAAGAGTTGTATTCCATGATACGAACCATCACGGATGAGGTCATCTTTGATCATTCCCGATCCCTGCAATTTCTTCAACGCGTTGAACAACACAGCAAAAAGAAACCAACCACCGCAAAACGTACGAAAAAGTCCATTTCATTTGAAGAATACTCATGTCCTAAGTGTTCATCGACTCTGATGAAAGGAAAATCTGCCGTAGGTTGTTCAAGGTTTCAGGAATGTGGCTTCAAGATTCCTTTCGAATGGATGAATAAGAAATTGAGCGACCATCAACTCCTCGATCTGATCACGAAGAAGAAAACCCGTACCATCAAAGGAATTTCAGCACCGGGCAGCGATGACAAAATGACCGGTATTTTTATTCTGGACGACGGTTTCAATGTGCATTTTGAGCCCAATGTGCAAGAGTGAAACATCTCCTGCTAATCGGTTTCATTCGCGACAAACGCTGGTTCCAATCTACCCTTTCTCACGAACCGGTGCCGGTACGCTCAAATTGCATCCTTCTTTTTCAGATGTAAAAAAATTCCTTCGAGGAGTTGCCCCATGATGACGTTTCCGGTTGTACGTGGTTTGCTCCCGTGAATTTCGAATACACCCCCGGGGATTTTGGAGAGAGCGTCAACATTCAATCCGCTATCGGCTAGCGAAACACAGGCGGCACGAATCTTTTTCAGGCAGGTCGTTCGCAAATTATCCTTTATCTCCGGAACGCCTTTTCTGGCTTCTACCCGACCGATTGCGATTCGTCCCCTCTCCATTTTTTTTGCGGTGTTTGTTTGGTCGTCGTTTCTTTTTAGCAGTAGGCGCCTTCCATTCGGGACCTGCTCCGATTTCTTCCGGGGGCTGTTCTTTTGGGATTTCCGATTCAATTAACCGCTCGATACGGTGAATCCGCGGCATGTCTTTGGGGTTGATCAACGTAATCGCCTCACCCTTTGTGTCTGCCCGGGCCGTTCGTCCGATGCGGTGTACATA
>JAURNA010000114.1 GCA_030830385.1 Crocinitomicaceae bacterium
AAAAGGAGCGCGCTTGCAACGACGAGCTCGTTAAGTTTAAAGCGTCAGCACTGGATTCGGAAGGAGCCCTGAGTGAATTGAAAACGGAATATGCAATTGCTTCCAAGCAATTGACATCCCTTCAAATTGACACCACAAATATGGGTCAGGAGCACCGCGTTTTGCTTGCTCGGTTCAACAAGTTGGCTGCAATGAACGAAGCACTCGAAACCAATTACAACAAATTGCGATTGTCGGGGGCATCCGAAACCGCGGCACTCACCAAGCAATTGGAGATGAAAAAGATCGAACTTCAGTTGAGAGAAGATGAATTGACCGATCTGGGAGAAAGGCTGCGCATCAAGCAAACGGAACTCGAGGATCGGGAGGCGCGTGTGAAGGAACTCGAGGAAATCATTAAAGCCAAAGACGAAACAGTTGCCGCATTGAAGCAAAAAGTTACCGAAGCCCTGAAGGGATTTGAGGACAAAGGGCTAACCGTAACCGAACGAAACGGAAAAATCTATGTGAGCCTGGAGGCCCAGTTGTTATTTGCCTCCGGAAGCACAGCAATCCAGCAGGATGGAAAAACAGCACTCATTGACCTTGCAAAGGTTTTGGAAAACGAGCCTGATCTCGAAATTATCGTAGAGGGACATACGGATACCGATCAAATGCGCGGTACGCAGCACCCCAGAAACAACTGGGAATTGTCGGTGCTTCGTTCTACTGCTGTTGTTGAAATCATGACGGCTAATTCAGCCATCAACCCGGCGCAACTCATGGCTGCCGGCCGATCGGAGTTTGACCCTGTCGATCCTGCCAACAAGGTAAAAAACCGTCGTATTGAAATCATCATTTCGCCCAATCTCAATGCGTTGTACGAGCTGATTTCAAATGATTAGTTTCCCGCAGAAATCGTAACGGTTATCCGGACTTTACTTTTCGTTTTATCTTTCTTTTTTGTGATTCCAAAGTCGTTTGCGAAAATCTCGGTCGTGAAGATTAACTCCTCCCCGGCACTTTTCACATCGAAAATAACTTCCCGGGTTTCTCCTTTGGCCGTTAGGTTTCCTTTCGCTTTGTACGCCTGCCCTTCGGAATACAAACTTGTGCTTTGGAAAGACATCGTTGGATAAGTTGCCTCTTCAAAAAAATCCGCCGAGAGTAAATGTTTATCTCTTACTTTGTTTCCGGTTGAAAGTGTTGAAACATTCACCGTTCCTTGCACGTTGGATGCATCCAGGTTTGTGAAATCGATGCTCACCGTTGCATCTACATCCGTTAGCGTTCCTTCGGTATTGTCATCCAGAAAAACAAAGGCAACCGTCGCATTTGTTACTTTCATCTCCATGGTTTGGGCCATCAATCCTACCGAGAACAGAAGGAAACCCAATGCCAAAAAAGTCTTGTTCATGTTTTTTGTTTTTAGTCGTAACAGCAAAAATCGTGCTTTTTTTCTGTCCGAATTGTACACGAAGTGTTAAGGCGTTTAATTTATTACGAATTACATACGAAATGGGATCGTTATTTTTGTTGGTACAATGAGTTCCAACGAGGACATACGACTCAAGCTAAAGGTACTTCCCAACAAACCGGGTATTTACCAATACCTTGATGCGCAGGGAAACATATTGTACGTTGGGAAAGCGAAAGACCTTAAAAAGCGGGTTTCTTCATATTTCAATAAAAAAGTCGACTCGGGCAAGACACGCCTTCTTGTTCGTCAGATTGCGGACATTCAATACATGGTGGTTGATACGGAACTGGATGCACTGTTGCTCGAGAACAGTTTGATCAAGCGTTATCAACCGAAGTACAACATTCAGCTCAAGGATGATAAAACCTATCCCTGGATTTGCATCAAAAAGGAACCTTTCCCCCGCGTGTTCAAAACCCGACGCCGCATTAAGGATGGTTCGCAATACTTCGGGCCGTACCCGAGCGTGAAAGTCATTGAGGCGTTGCTGGATTTGATTCGGGAAATTTATCCGCTTCGGACTTGCCATCTGGATCTTTCTGCGAAGAAAATTGCAGAAGGAAAACACAAAACGTGTCTGGAATATCACATCGGGAATTGCAAAGGGCCGTGCGTTGGTAAAGAAACACCCGAAGACTATGGTATGTACATTGAGTCGATACGTCATATTGTAAAAGGGAACCTCGGCGCGGTGGTCAAATCCCTCAAAAAACTCATGGACAGTCATTCTGCCGAACTGCGTTTTGAAGAAGCGCAATCGATTAAGTCGAAAATTGAAACCATAGAGCGCTACAAGGCAAAGTCAACGGTCGTTTCGCCCAAGATTCACGAGGTAGATGTAGTGACGATTGTACAGGATGAAAAACGCGCATTTGTGAACTATCTGGTGATCAGCAACGGATCGATAATTCATGGCTACACGGCAGAAGTCAAAAAGAAACTCAACGAAACGGATGAAGACATCATTGGGTATGTTCTGCCTGAATTGCGGGAACGATTCGAAAGTCCTTCGAAGGAAGTTTTGCTGGCGAAGAAACTCCATCTTGAATTGGAGGGGATTCAGTTTTTTGTGCCTCAGCGTGGAGATAAAAAAGCGCTGATTGACCTTTCGGTGCGCAATGCGACTTACTATCGTCTTGAGCGCAACAAACAGGAGAAGATCAAGCATCCTGAAAGACATACCAACCGAATTCTGGAACAGATTAAATCCGATTTCCGTTTAACGGAATTGCCTGTTCACATCGAGTGTTTTGATAATTCTAACTTCCATGGAACACATGCCGTTTCGGCCTGCGTAGTGTTCAAGAACGCGAAGCCCAGCAAGAAAGATTATCGCCATTTCAACATCAAAACCGTAGAGGGTCCGGACGATTTTGCTTCGATGAAAGAAGCCGTTTTCAGGCGGTATCGCAGGATTTTGGAAGAGGATCAACCTTTGCCTCAGCTCATTGTGATCGACGGTGGAAAAGGACAGTTGAGTTCTGCACTGGAAGCGTTGGAAGAACTGAATCTTCGTGGCAAGATTGCCATTGTTGGGATTGCCAAAAAGCTGGAGGAAATTTTCTTCCCGGGTGATTCCGTCCCTCTGTACATTGACAAACGATCCGAAAGCTTGAAGGTGGTTCAGCATTTGCGCAATGAAGCACATCGATTCGGCATCACCCATCACCGCAACAAACGAAGCAAATCAGCGCTGACTTCAGAACTGACGCTTATTAAAGGTATCGGTGATCGTACGTTTGAACAGTTGATTCAAAATTTCAAATCGGTCAAGGGTGTTCGCGGGGCAAATTTTGAAGAGTTGGCTGAAGTTGTGGGAAATGCCAAGGCGAAAATTATCCGGGATTATTTCGATGCGGAAGCGACTTCAACTTAGTACAAAATCAAGGTACCGTTTTTTCTGTGTGTCTATCTGGTACGAAGGTTCCGATTTGATTTGATTTCGTTTTTCCTTGAGTTCCTCGAATCCTTTTTGAACAATTTCACCAAATGTTTCCGTCGTATAATAGTAGGAGGCCGTCGCTAATTCCGTATGGTTCTTGTAGTGCTTATGGAGCAACAATGGAATGTGGTAGGCAAACGAGAGGATCATCGCTCCCGGAATCTGATTCAGCAGGTATTGATCCGCACTTGGTGTATCCGGATGAACGAGTGGAAGCAGAAAATGACTTTGCTTCAGGATGCGATCGAATTCTTCCTGAGGTACGAACGCATCGTAAAATATGAGACGATTGTTTTGATTTTCCGATCCGGGGTCTCGTTCTAATTTCAGACGATCTTCGGACGATGCGTCGCTTTTTCCCAGAAAAACAAGCTGAGCATTTTCGGGAAGCTGGGCAATGAGTTCCGGGATGGAATCCAGATCCTTTCTGCGGTTTTCTACGCTTCCAATCAAGGTTATCGTCAACTGCTCTTTCGCTGGATCGGGGTAGGAATCGATGCTATGAATCGGGTAAAAGTACTCCAATTGAATGTCGTCTGAGACCTTACTTCTTTCCTTCAGGAATTTGGACAACAGAAAGTACTTCTTGATTGTTTTACTAATCAACTTTTGCGTAAAACTTCCATCGAATTTTCGGGTTGTGTGAATGATTCCGATGCACTCCAACCTGGTTTTTCGTGCAAATCGACAGGCGTTTCGGATATGTCCACCCTGAGCTGTGTTGAATACCACTTTGTCTACTCCGGCATTCCGTAAATCGTTCACCAGCTTTCGCATCTTCCAGAAATCTTTCCACTGAGAAGTATCCATGACGGGCTCTATGAAGGCGTGCACGTAGTGTTCGAAAATGGGATTCCGTTCGCGGATTTCCGGATTGCATACCAACGTGATTTTACAACCGGCTTCTTTCAGCCATTGGATTTGGGGCAGCAGGCATTCGTCATGCGATCTGCCGATCTCAACCAGAGCAATGTGCGCACTATTTGAATCCGATGATTTCAACAATCCGTTTTTGGAAAGCTTTTTGCCCAACAAAGAAACGAAAAACCTTCCAGCATACATTTGTCTTATGATTGAACGCGTGTTTCTGATTTCCCTTCTGTCGCTGGTGCTTCCGATGCCAGGTTTCGCGCAAACCAAACAGGTTGTTGTTGTGATTGATGCCGGACATGGTGGTAATGATCCCGGACACGAGACACAGATCGACGGGCACGAGGACGAGAAGGAACTGAATCTGAAAATCTCGAATTTTCTGGGGGGGTACATCGCTCAATATCTTCAGAATGTCACGGTGGTTTACACACGAAAAGGAGATCAGAGTGTATCTCTCGATCGTCGTGTGGAAATTGCAAACGGGGCCAATGCCGACTATTTCATTAGCGTTCATTGCAACGGATTCGAGCGAAAAAGTGTCCATGGAACAGAATCGCACGTGCATTCGATGTCGTTGGAGAAGTCTGTTTCGTTTGCCCGAGAAATCGAGTCTCAATTTTCGAGGCGGGCCGGAAGAAAATCCCGCGGTGTTAAGGATAAATCGGATTTACAGCACTCATTGCAGGTGTTGAAGTTCACGAATATGTCGAGTGTTCTGGTTGAATGCGGGTACATTACGAACCCCCGGGAGGCCCATTTTCTGAACACTACCTACGGACAGGAGATTATTGCTTCGGCCATTTTCCGGGCGTTTCGGTCTACGATTCAGAAGGATTATCCGGGGGTTGAATTCGTAAAAAGCAGTGGGGGAAGCACTACGAGCGAAACGGGGGGTGTGTATGCTATACAAATCATGTCGTCCAAAACACCCATTTCCACAGACGATTCTTCCTTCAAAAAGCTTGAAGATAACGTTTTGCGGAAGGAGTTGAATACAACGAACGCTTACAGGTACATTTATACGGTGGGTAATTATGCTTCCCGAGGTGATGCCAAGAGGGCACTTCCGGACATTCAAAAGGCTGGGTTCAAGGATGCCTTCATTATCAAGCGCTAAGCGGGATGCGTCGATTTTTTTTGAGACTTTTGTTGCTGTACAAATTCTTTAGTTATATTTGCAATCCGATTTTGCGTCGGCAAAGTCGATTCAAAAATGCTTCTTTAGCTCAGTTGGTTAGAGCATCTGACTGTTAATCAGAGGGTCCCTGGTTCGAGCCCAGGAAGGAGCGCAACAGTTAACCCAGACGGAATCGTCTGGGTTTTTTCATTTATAATCCTTGGCCGAACCAAAGGCTCATTACCAATCGCCTTGTCAAAGCGCTGCTTTGACGGTTCGAGCCCAGGAAGGAGCGCAAAAGAAAGGTCGAGAGACCGCGACGGACGGGAGTTTTAAGCTCCCGTCTTTTTTTGTCGTAGACAACTCGTAGAGAAAACCACTTCTGATATATCCGAAAACACTTTCAAAGGTTTCTTTAATTCATTAATTCAGCCTAAGATTTCAAAGAGCATGCCATCGAGTTTGGAATGACAGGGTGTCATAATCTACTAATCAATAATTTTATCTTCGAAATACTGATTCATTCTCTCCCTAAGCAGCTCAAATACTCTTGCCCGAATTGGAAAATCATCTCTTGCTAAATCCGCAAATGGGAAATATCCTGATGAATTATAT
>JAURNA010000115.1 GCA_030830385.1 Crocinitomicaceae bacterium
CGCTTCTTCTAACATTTGCGCTTCTTCGGCGCGCAGTTTCTGCTCAATTTGATCCGGTGTCATCCGTTGCGGATTGTAATCGTCTGCGCGCTGGCGATCGTCGTTGCGATCACGCGTTGCGTTCTGAACATTCACCGCCTGATCGTACACCTGGATATTTTCGGGCTTAAGTTCAATGTCATCCTCAGGAATATCGACAAATGAATCCGCGTAAAACGATTCGATTTCCACGTATTCAGTGTAAGACCCCATAATGAGGTAGATGAAAATAATCAACACAACCAATACAGCCGCGCAAATGCCATACACTATTTCATCAGACAGCCTCACACTTATAAATCCTCTTTGAATTCAATCAAAACCCCGTCCGCTGTTCGCATGTAGCGCAGCGATCCATGCTTCTCTAAAATTACGAAATCCTCCCCAAAAGAATTTACTCTGTCTACTGGATCCAACGTTTTGAGCTGATTTCCTTTGTATAGGTAGATTCCCATTTCCGACTCGGCCAGATAGATCCCCTTCTTCAACTGCGTAACATCTTCGTACTGCAAGGGAACAATGGTGTTTCCTTTGATGTCGATCAAGCCTGCAGAATCTTCGAGAACGACCAGCACTACCTCATCATCGACCATTTCCAAATAATCGTACTGACGGGAGATGATGATTTTATTGGCCAAATTCATGGCTCCCCAACTTCCTTTCTGCTCAAAGGGAATTGCTTTTTCACCGGTGCCCAGATTACGATATGAAAACTCGGTTACTGCCGATCCTTTGGAATTGATTCTACCGAATTTACCATCCACCACAGCGATCGCTGCTCCGTTTTTAAATTCTCCTTTTTCGAGATAGTTGATGAAGGTCTCAAAATTGCCCTCGATAACCACCTCACCCAATTCATTCAGGTACACCAGAGTATCGTTGTAAGCAGCTACAGCCAAGCCTTCACTTACATTCCCAATTGCGTCGTATTTGGGTTGAACAATGGCATGTCCGAGCCGATTGGCCAATCCTACCTTACCGTTTTTCTCGAATATGTAGAGTGAGTCTCCAAATGGCTTCATGGTTTCATAAACGGGCTGAATCAAATAGGTCCCGTAAATATCAATTGTTCCCATTTTGCCATTCAGTTCGATGGTAGCCGTACCGGATGAAAAATCGTAGGCTTCATCAAATTGCTCCTTAATTCGCCATTTTCTATTGACACCAAGGTATCCGTAGTCTCCCTTTTTACTGGCGAATGCCAATCCGTCGGAGAAAATACCGAGATCCATGTATTCGCATTCAAGCACAAACCGACCGTTTCGATGAACCATCCCCATTTTTCCGTCGAGTTCAACCAGTGCCATTCCTCGGATGAAGTCTTGCATAGCGTCAAACTTGATTGGAATTTGAAGTTCTCCACGTTTGTTGATCGCTCCGTATTTTCCGTTCATCGCTACAATCGCCAGCCCTTCGTGGAACGGTGCAACCTGGTCAAACATGGCATCCATAACAGATACCCCGTTTAGGTTCATAAATCCGTATCGTTCCCGGCTCATATACGGAAACAACAACGAATCTGCATACGTGGATTCGTCCAGGACCTTTTTCTCATCGGGGAAACCGGGATAGCGGTTCATGAATTGATCGATTCGTTCTTTGGAATAATCGGCCAGGTAGGTTTGAAACAATTCGCTCCAGGCTTTGCTCAAATTTCGATTGTTCGGATACGTGTCGATGAATACTTCAAAGGCCTGAACCGTATTTGACTCTGTAACAATGTCGTAAATGCGGTCTTCTGCCTGTCCAACAAGTGGATTGTTCGGATTCGATTGGATGAATTCCAGATAAGACGCAAGTGTCCCTTCTCCGGTGATCTCTTCAAACTGTGCGTCGTAATAATTCTCCCGGGCAATGCCGGCGTAATTGCTGTTCGGATAGCTTCTGACATACGCGTTGTACGCTTCAGCCGTATTCACGTTCACTGCCTTGAAAAAGGCCAGCGAATCGCGGACGGAAGTTACCCTTGCGGCCCGATGAGAATAGGCATGATCGTTGAGAAAAGTTGTCATCGACGCTACGTTGTTACTTCCAATGACTTCGTGATAGAACTCATCTCCGATCAACTGTTGCAAGGAATCAAGCCCTGACTGAGCCCACCCGTAGATTTTCCATTTCAGTTTCTTACCTTCTTTGGCTGTGGGGTACAAGTTTTGAGCCAGTCGAATGTAATGATCTGCCGAATCTTTCTGATAAAAAGGATTGTCGCTTCTTGAGTAAATAATTGCCAATCCGAATGCAGAGGGTGCCGGATTGTACTTCATTCCTTTTGAAAATTGTTTTTTCGCTTCGAAATAGTTGAAAATCTTCAGTGCATCAAAGCCACGCTTTATGCGCCCTGCTGATGCGGGAGAAGCCACGAGCAATGCGCTCACGAGCACCATGAAACGAAAGCGATTCAACATGCAACAAAGATAGGTTTTGTTAAAGGAGAGCAAAGATTACGCCATAAAAAACCCCGACGATAC
>JAURNA010000116.1 GCA_030830385.1 Crocinitomicaceae bacterium
AAAATCTGGTTTTTGACGGGGAAAATTGTCGAACCCCAAAACTAAATCCGGTGATTGCGCTATTCTCCAATTATAGTGAGGACTTCGCAAAAAAAGAAAAGGGACTGAATGATCCATTTTTCATTCAGTCCCCTTCTGCGGTGAGAGGGGGATTCGAACCCCCGGTACGCTTAACACGTACGCCAGTTTAGCAAACTGGTGGTTTCAGCCACTCACCCACCTCACCGTAGACCGATTGGTCGGGGGCCAAAATTAATAATTCAATACGAAATCCATTCGCTGGATACGGTTTTTTTTGAAAAGAAATCACATCATTCCACCATTGATGAGTACAGTCAGCCATTCTGTGGTTTCCAATATGAGCAAAAACATCCAGAGTAAGTGGTAGGGACGGTATACTGGTTTGGACAGCGCCGCAACCGTAGCGAACGACAACGCGAGAGGTATGAAGAGGGCGTATGGAGTGATCGCTCCGATCGTTAAGCTCACAAATGCGAGTGCAAATAGGGCACCAAACAATACGTTTTGAGACCGAAATGTCCAAATGATCAATCCGGTGGCGAGCATGATATAAAATCCAAGCAAAAACCATTCAAGGATATCGGATTGCACAAGTTCCGCTACTTTGTCCAAGGGAAGGACAAGTGTCCAGGTGACTTGAGAGGAAGCAGTCCAGAAAAGTGCCGTTAGTACCGTTCCGATGGCGATCCCGGCTTGCTTACGGTTCCAATAGGCAAATTGAAGACAAACAGCGAGAAACAAAAACTGATTGAGGGGAAAGGGAAAAATGAGCGTCTCTTTGTCGATGAGCATAGTAACGGCATATACGCTCAATGTGAGCAACGCCAGAAAGATTACACGTACTTCCCGATTCATTTTTTGGCAGCGAGTGCTTCTTCCACAAAGTCGAACGTAGACATAATTACAGGCTCACCATCCACTACGGCAATGTCATGTTCGAAATGAGCACTTGGTTTTCCGTCCTCGGTAATGATCGTCCAGTTGTCATCCAATTGAATGACTTTCTCGGTTCCCATGTTGATCATGGGCTCGATCGCAATTGTGAGTCCGTTTTGTATTTTTTTGCCTTGACCCCTTCGTCCATAATTGGGAACTTGGGGATTTTCGTGGAGCTTTTTCCCGAGTCCGTGTCCAACCAAATCACGAACAACACCGTATCCATGAGATTCCGCATGCTGTTGAATCGCAAATCCGATATCGCCAATTCGATTTCCCAATTTGGCTTCTTTGATTCCGATGTAGAGGCACTCCTTGGTGACCTGAAGTAATTTCTTCGTTTCGGGTTCTACCTCTCCGATCTGAAACGTGTAGGCATGATCACCATAATATTCCTTCAAAATCGCTCCGCAATCAACAGATACAACATCACCTTCTTTGAATGGTATATCAGAAGGAAGTCCATGAACGACCTGCTCATTTACTGAAACCAAAACGGTACTCGGACAACCGTACAGTCCTTTGAATCCGGGGACGGCACCCTGAGATCGGATGTAATCTTCCGCAAGGGCATCAAGTTCATTGCCCGTAACTCCGGGACCAATCTTCTCGGCAATCTTACCCAATGTTCGGCTCACTACCAATGCGGCCTGGCGCATCAATTCAATTTCGTCGGATGTTTTGTAAATGATCATAGACGTTTTATCGGGTTGCAAAGATAGGAGATTCAATTCATTTTTATCGGGTAAACTTTCCATTGCTCATCGTCGTGACATGATCAGCCAATACTAGCTGGAATCGGTGTTTTTCAGAAGGTCAACTGAGTTTTGACCGCAGATGTAAGTACACTTCTGTATCATGAAGCACGATGTACGACAGTGATCCTTCTGCTATCCGCATGGTATGTTACGCGGGGTAATGCCGTATTTCGGACGCAATGGCCTCACATTTCCGGATCGATTTGAGGAAACGGTCAAATAGGAGAGAAGGAAGGTAAAAAAAACGCCTCCGAACCGGAGACGCTCAATTCATTATGGAATGGCTGTATCAAGAAAGCACTTCTTTCACTTTATCGGCAGCTTCCTGAAGCAAAACGACCGAGTGAACATCCAACCCGGAGTCATCGATAAGTTTTTTGGCTTCTTCAGCGTTGGTTCCTTGCAGACGTACGATCAAAGGGACCGGGAAGGTACCGAAGTTCTTGTAGGCGTCAACAATTCCCTGAGCAACCCGATCACATCGAACGATTCCTCCAAAGATATTGATCAAAATTGATTTGACATTTTCGTCTTTCAGGATAATGTTAAATGCTTTTTCAACACGCTCGGCATCTGCAGTACCTCCTACATCGAGAAAGTTTGCAGGGTTACCACCGGATAATTTGATGATATCCATAGTTGCCATTGCAAGTCCGGCTCCGTTTACCATGCACCCTACGTTTCCGTCGAGTTTTACGAAGTTCAGGCCAGCTTCTCCAGCTTCTACCTCTGTTGGATCCTCTTCTGTTTTGTCACGCATTTCAGCATAATCCGGATGACGAAACAATCCGTTTTCATCCAACGTTACTTTTGAGTCAACCGCGATGATGTTGTTGTCAGAAGTCTTCAATACCGGGTTGATCTCGAACATGGAAGCATCGCATCCTTTGTAAGCAGAATACAAAGCGTCAACGAATTTCACCATTTGTTTGAACGCCTGTCCGGAAAGTCCGAGGTTGAAGGCAATTTTGCGTGCCTGAAACCCTTGCAAACCAACACGAGGGTCGATTTCTTCCTTGAAAATCAAATGCGGAGTTTCTTCTGCTACGGCTTCAATATCCATTCCTCCTTCCGTGGAATACATGATGATGTTGCGACCGCGATCCCGATCCAGCAGAACCGACATGTAGAATTCAGACGGCTCACTTTCGCCCGGGTAATAGACGTCTTCAGCGATTAACACCTTGCTTACACGCTTTCCTTTTCCATTGGTCTGAGCAGTAACCAAATGACCTCCTAAAATACCGGAAACTTTCTCTTCCACTTCGTCGATTCCTTTTGCGAGAACAACCCCGTGAGATCCGGTTTCTTCCACTTTGCCTTTCCCGCGGCCTCCGGCATGAATCTGCGCTTTCACAACGTACCATTCGGTACCGGTTTTCTCAGAAAGTTCTTTTGCAGATGCAACTGCGTTGTTCACGTCGTCTACCACCACACCTTCCTGGATGGCAACACCGAAGCTTTTCAAAATGGATTTTCCCTGGTATTCGTGTAAGTTCATGTATCTGAATATTGCGGGTCAAAATTAGTAGGTTTTGGCGAAAAAAAGGTTGAATGCGAATGAATTTTTCAAATTTCCATGTCTTTCGCGCCATGATGTTAAATCCAATGACTGACGATCGATTTCTATGCGGGAAAAACGCTTTTTTTCATCTTGTTTTGATTCATTGCTGAGCTACGATTTCCACTTGGCAGCAACCGGACGAGAGGCGAATTCCTTATTTTTTTGTGCAGTAAGTGAATCCCAAATGGTGGAAAGTCCATGTTTGAGAGCACGTTCTTCTTCACCCATCGCTTCATACATAATCGTTGGATCTGAGAAATACTTTTTCACAAAGTTCGTATCGAAATTACCGGAGGTGAACGCCTCGTGCTTCAGGACGTACTTTCCAAAATCGAGTGTTGTTTTTACACCAGCGATTTGGTACTCATCAATTGCTCGAATGGATCGATTGATCGCATCCTTTCGATTTTGTCCCCAAACAACCAGCTTTGCGATCATCGGATCATAGTAGATGGGAATGTCCATTCCTTCGGAAAACGCATCATCAACGCGGACATGACGTCCGGCCGGGACCCGATAGCGATCCAAACGACCGATATCCGGGGTGAATCCAGCGAGTGTATCTTCGGCGTACACACGAATCTCCATGGCGTGGCCGTGAATGGTAAGCTCATCCTGGGATTTCGGCAATGGTTCTCCTCTGGCAACACGCACCTGCCATTCCACGAGGTCAAGCCCCGTAATTTCTTCCGTAACCGGATGCTCCACCTGCAAGCGGGTGTTCATTTCGAGAAAATAGAAGTTCAGGTCTCCGTCAACCAGGAACTCAACTGTTCCCGCACCTACATAGTCACATGCTTTGCAAACGTTTACTGCAGCTTCTCCCATTGCAGAGCGCATTTCCGGAGTAAGCAGGGCAGAAGGTGCCTCTTCCACTACTTTTTGGTGACGACGTTGAATCGAGCATTCGCGTTCGAACAAATGGACGACATTTCCATGCGTGTCTGCAAATACCTGAATTTCAATATGTCGGGGTTG
>JAURNA010000117.1 GCA_030830385.1 Crocinitomicaceae bacterium
CGATTCTTACCAAACAGGTAAGCACTGGTTTTTTCCTGATTTTACGCTTTCACGAATACGCGTTTTTCGACTAGCGCTGTCGGTTTTCGATGGCAAACTGAACCATTTCCGGCAAATCCCGAAACTGAACATTCAGGGCTTCACGCACTTTCGTATTGTCGTACGATCGGTGACTGAACAGAGCCCAGGAAGTTTCGCGGGTAATCTCTGAGCGTTTTCCGAAGATCCAATGCAACACACTTAGCACTCTCCGTCCGAGAGCAACCATCCATTTTGGGGCCTCAAATCTTGGTGGCTTCTTACCGAGCTGAGTGGAAATTTCTGTCATCAGGGTTTCGAAGGGTTGATTGCTTCCGATGCACAAATAACGCTCCGCTGAAATATCAGAATTCATCAGACGGATCATAATTTCGGTCACGTCGCGTGCGTCTACCGTTGCGTTGGACCCCGGCGGATAAAACAACGACCCTTTTTCCAGGGTTTTGAATAAGGTAAGCGAACTTTCGCTCCAGTTTCCGGCGCCAATAACCACACAGGGATTTACCATCACGGCGTCCAGACCTTCTTCAATTCCCCGCCAGACCTCCTTCTCAGAAGCGTACTTTGAATGCGAGTATCCCGTGGTTTTCGGTGTTACTTTCCAGGGAGTCGTTTCCGAAATTACAGCACCCGTACCTTCACCGATCGCTGCCGTTGAACTCACATGACATAGTTTCAATCCGTATTCGAGTGCAACGTTCACAACATTCGCAGTTCCCTGACGATTGATGTGCATCATCGTATTGAAATCGCGTCGATGAAAGGAAACCATCGCAGCGCAATGATAGACAGAATCACACCCTTTCATGAATTCAAGAAGATCTTCGGTTTCCAAAACGTCTCCCTTCACCCACTCAATCCGATTCCATCGCGTTTCCCATTCTTTGGACAAAAAATATCGAAAAAATGCCGCTACTTTCTCTTTGCGCTCGTCGGATCGATACAACGCACGAATTGCCACCTCATCTTTCGAAAGATCGAAAATAAGTTGACTTCCCAAAACACCTGTTGCTCCCGTAATGAAAATCATCCGTACGAAGGTACAATCTTTCCCGAATCCGGCCATTTTAGCGTTTCATGAATTCGTACGATCGTTTCCGCCTTTCGGATTATCATTTTTTTTGCACGGCCTGGCGAGTTGTCGTTACCGGGTTCCATGAGATTCGTTGTAATTTCTGCGCTTTTACTTGGAAGAAATCTAATGACTTCATGCAAGTCGGAGTACGAAGAGAGATTAGAGAAAGCCTGTGAGCTGAAGCAGAAGATACCGCTTATTCAGGTGGGGAACAAGCTGATTCCAATGCACCCAGTTTTGCGGCGATCAAAGACTGAGTTCTTCGTTTGGGTCCCAAAACACGTTCTGGAAATCGACTACCTGATCGTATTTGACCTGAATGCCTTCTTTTTGCAGTCGTTTTTCCATCGCGTCCGGTTCTGAAAAATGCATTTTTCCAGTGAGCAATCCCATCCTGTTCACCACTCGATGAGCAGGTATATCCGGAACGCTTACCGAAGCATTCATCGCCCAGCCTACCATTCTGCTCGACCTCGGTGCTCCCAAATAACGTGCAATCGCGCCATAGGACGTAACCCGACCTTCCGGAATTAAACGCACAACGTCATACACGTCTGCAAAAAAATCCTTGCTTTCATCGCTGAGTTTCATAGCGGAAATGTACGCATTCTGTAACACTCAAGTTGCCCATCGTTATGCAAACGCCATGAAATAAAGATGTGTGTTCGCGTTGATTTGCGATGGCTTACTTGACAACGGATGGCTTGATGCTACCGAAAGAATCATGGAACGAATCATGTGGGTTAAAGGTTCAAGCGAATTCACTTCCACGCGGTATTCATGTGTCATGAAGTTGCTGCCACCCGGCCATTCCTTGATAACCAGCGGTGTCTTGTCTGTAATTTCCAGGATCATTTCGACGATTGAATGAGTAAATCCGGTCTGTAAATCGATCGTTGCAACTAATTATTGCTATCTTTAATCAACTTACAGGCAGAACGATTGCGTTACTGATCTGCGATTCGTGACCACTATGAGAAATCCGACCGGAAATACCGCATTGATGGCCATCCATGACGGCTGGAACCCCATGACGCATCCCGTTCGTTCTGACTTTCTCCATTTTATTCATGCATAAATAAACCTGACATGGCACAGTATTCAAGCCGGAAAGACTTTTTGAACAAAAACCCACGAGCTACAGCTTTCGCTATGTTGGCTGAGGCAAGTCTGCAAACCCAGCGTATGATGGACCTCTCCAGGAAGCTCAAACCGGGGCAATTGGAAGGCAAAGACGTTATTATTATCGGTTCGGGAGTGGCCGGATTAACCACAGCTTACGAATTACTTGAACAAAAATCGGGAGCCAATGTAACCGTTCTGGAAGCGCTGAACAGAACAGGAGGCAGATGCTTGAGCCTTCGCACCGGAGACGTTCTGAGGGAGGATAAAGACAGCGATCTTTTCAACTCGGCTCCCGGTGAGCCACAAGTTGTGCGATTCAAACGTCCCACAGGTGATGCAGAGCCATATCTCAACGCAGGGCCCGGAAGAATCCCAAGCAGTCACAAGCGCTTATTGGGGTACTTGAAAAAATTCTCCGTTGACATCGAGGTCTATGTGATGAATTCAGAATCAAACTTGGTTCAGAAAAACCGGAGTTTTGACGGTGAACCGATGGCATACCGACGTTTGGATCACAATACGAGAGGTTGGATTTCACAAATGGTATACGAAAATGCAAATGACCTACTGAAGCAAACCTATCCGGATATGAGCGACGAACTGCGCGGGCAACGTGTCAAAGAACTCCAGAGTTTGATGACGAGCTTCGGTGAACTCGATGGTAGCGGAAAATATGTCGTTACCGCGGGCGAGGATGGATTGGAAAACGGACGCACTCGTGCGGGCTACAAAGTGTTGCCGGGTGTAGATGCAGGAGAAGTTGCTCCGGCGATCGACCTTAACGAATTGCTTCAATCCGAATTTTGGGAAGACACGCGCTTCTACCAACCGGTGGATTTCTTATGGCAGCCCACTCTTTTTCAACCTGTTGGCGGAATGGATCAGGTACAGCATGCCTTCGCCCAGCAAGTTGCTGCTCTGGGAGGGAATATTCATTTAAACAGCCCGGTGAAAAAAATTGATTGGGACCATCACCGAAATACATTTAAAATAATGGTTGGCCAAATCGGAACTGAAGAACTCATCGAATACGAAGCGGATTATTGTTTCTGCAATTTGGCAATGCCCTTCCTCGATAAAATCCTCTCCAAGCAGTTGATAAATAATAGCCCCAATGGTCTCGAAAGCAACTTTAAAAACGCCTTAAAAGCTGTGTTCAAAGCTCAGTTCAATCCAACGGAAGTTCCCGGATACGAAGAAAGAGAAGACGGTTTCGTACCTCGCTTTTTAGCATGCACAACAAAAGTAGGATGGCAAGCCGAGCGCCACTTGTGGCAGGGAAGTGCGATTCGAAAAGACACGTTGAACGTCGAAGAATCCGAAGTGGGTGTCGTCCCCATTTTTGGAGGAATCTCCTGGACGGATAATGAAATTCAACAAATCTGGTATCCATCAACGGCATATCAGGACCAAAAAGGTGTGCTCACCGGCGCGTACAACTTCGATAAAGTTGCTCATGATTGGGGGAATTTAACCGTTCAACAGCGTCTGGACAAAGCAAAAACGGACGCTAAAAAATTCGGCGAGAAATTCGGTGAGGGTCTGAAGGAAGGTTTGGCGATTGCCTGGCAAAACATGCCTCATATCAAAGGCGGTTGGGCAAACTGGTACACAGTTGGAGACGACGAATATGCTGCCGAACAATTCAACATTCTCACGCAGGGATCATCTGTTCGAAATTCTCAGGGAGAAGGTGGAAACGATCCCTGTTTCTTCATCGTGGGGGATCAGGTTTCTTCCCTACCCGGATGGCAGGAAGGCGCAATTGCATCGGCGATCAATGCCATTTCCCGTATTGCAAAACCGGGAGTTCGAGTGCCACACTTGGCCAAACTACCCGATGTGCGTCTCATGGTAGAAGGTGTTTAGTGGAGTCCCTGCTTACAAATGAGGGATTCAATACCCCCTATTCGACCGTCACTGACTTCGCTAGGTTACGCGGTTGATCCACGTTACATCCGCGCATTACAGCGATGCGATATGACAACAGTTGGAACGGAATTGTTGCCAGCAATGGTACAAGATGCTCATCGGTTTCCGGAATTTCAATCACGTGATCTGCGATTTCTCTCACCTGTTCGTCGCCTTCCGTAACAATAGCAATAATCTTTCCCTTTCGCGCCTTCACTTCCTGAATGTTGCTCACTACTTTTTCGTAAGACATTCCCTTGGTTGCTACGACAAATACGGGCATTTCTTCATCAATCAATGCAATGGGACCGTGCTTCATCTCCGCTGCAGGATATCCCTCTGCGTGGATGTACGAAATCTCTTTGAGTTTAAGGGCACCTTCAAGTGCTACCGGGAACGAACTGCCTCGTCCTAAATAGAGTGCATTTGACGCTCCCTGGTACTCACCGGAAATGTATTCGATTTGCTGATTGGATTCCAACACCTTTTTCACCTTCGCAGGAATGGCTTCCAATTCTGAAAGCATTCCACGGAACTTGGTTGAGCTCAGGGTTCCTTTTTGATTCGCTAACGAGAGTGCCATCAGCGTGAGCACCGTCACCTGAGCGGTAAATGCTTTTGTAGATGCCACTCCGATTTCCGGACCGGCGTGTGTGTATGAACCTGCGTCGGTAATGCGTGAAATGGAAGATCCTACAACGTTACAAATTCCAAGAATGGTCGCTCCGCGGGACTTCGCAAGTTCCAATGCCGCCAGTGTATCTGCTGTTTCTCCCGATTGAGACACGGCAATCACGATATCGTTTTCACCGATGATCGGGTTTCGGTATCTAAACTCAGATGCATACTCTACTTCTACGTTGATGCGCGCCAAATCTTCAAACAGATATTCTCCTACCAGACAGGCATGCCATGACGTACCACACGCAATCATAATCACACGATTTGCGTTGATCAGTTTTTGTTCGTATTCTCTGATTCCACCCAGTGAAACACGGCCTTTCTCAGCATTCAACCGGCCTCGGAAACAATCTTCAATCGATCGAGGTTGCTCATGAATTTCCTTCAGCATAAAGTGATCATATCCCCCTTTTTCCAATGCCTCAAGGTGCAACTCGAGCTCCTGAACATATGGCGTTTTCTGAATGTCGTCGATGCCGTATATTTTGAGTTCTTCTCCTCTTTTGATCACGGCTATTTCCTCGTCATCCAGGTAAACCACCTGACGTGTGTACTCAACGATCGGCGTTGCATCAGAAGCCAGGTAAAAATCCCCTTCATCTCCAATTCCCACCACAAGTGGACTGCTCTTTCGAGCGGCAATCAATTTATTCGGTTCTTTCTTGGAAATGACGACAAGCGCATACGCTCCAACTACCTGTTGTAAGGCAAGCCGCACGCTCTCTCCTAGTTTCGTTCCGGCGTTTTTTTGAATGTCTTCGATCAAATAACACAGCACCTCGGTATCCGTATCGCTTCTGAAGGTGTATCCTTTGGACAGCAATTGCTTCCTGATCGCGTCGTAGTTCTCAATAATTCCGTTGTGAATGACCGCTATCGACTCACTCTCTGAATAATGCGGGTGCGCGTTTGTGTCGTTGGGAGCTCCATGGGTTGCCCAGCGCGTATGGCCGATCCCGGATGTACCGGATGTATCCAGATCGCCTGAATAGGCCTCAAGATTCGCAACTTTTCCCTGCTTCTTATAAACGTTGAGTGAATCGTTGGATAGCAATGCCACCCCGGCACTGTCGTATCCTCTGTATTCCAATCGCTTCAATCCTTTGATGATAATCGGATACGCTTCTTTGTTCCCGATATATCCAACAATTCCACACATAGGTCTATATTTTAAAATTCTGTATACAAAATACGAAATTTCGGCTTTACCTTTTTATCTGTGTCTATTCCGTTAAATACGACACGTTCAGCAGATGAAATGTAGAAAATGGGTGCAACAACAATTCCGGTATTTTCCAGTTCGCCGTTTACCACTAACTGTACGTATTGCCTCAGGTTGACCTCAAACGACTTTGAGAAATTGCTGTATTGCGCAATCTGCCCCAGGTTTGCCAGGGTCTTCGACGTATCCGTTAACCACGTTGCTGTAGAAAGTCCTGTACCCGGAGAATACTTTGATCCCGTTTGATATTGAACAGGTAATTCCAGTGTAGCTTTGTGAATCACTGCGTTTTTCGGAATGTTACTTAAACCCGGGACTGCGATTACACCGCGTACGCCAAATGCCTGTGCAAAGAATTCTTTCTGGCCTCTTGTGGAATCCGCCAAAATGAACTCCACTTCTGTATTCGTTGAATCGATGTCAACATGGTTGAAATCCGTGCATTCTGAACTGATACGCAACTCAAATTCTTTCGGTGTATTTCCTTCACGGTAGTACATAATTAGCTGCGAAGCCGGATCGTTCAGGTTGAAGTACGCCACCCCACCAGTACCCGGAACCCATCCTCCACCGGTCGTTTTGATATGAAGACCTTTGAAATACTCCTGGAAAGCTTCATCGCTCTGCCAATTCTCAGGATTCGTTCCCGCATTGATCATCATATTGCGGCACATTGTCGTATCCAATGGAATGCGCAATTGTTTATTGTCGAGTGTATCATCACCTACAATCGATTGACCTGCATCGCTGAGTTCATGTACGTTCTGGCCGGGCATTACAAGATCCGTTCCTGCCGTCTGAACCGTTGAGTGGGCGTAATAATTGGTTTCGGTATCGAGACCGCCCGTTTCGGTAATTTCGAAGACCTCCATGTAGTGATCCGAGATATCGCCGTACAATCCACGGTACGAAAGTACCAGGACAAAAGAGTCGACCACGATTGAATCCATATCAAAAACGGGAGAAAATGCACTGAGTTGAAACTCCGTGTAAATTTCGGCGTTCATGGTACCAAACAAAGGATCGTTGTAGGAACCGAGCAATTCGTACACCGGATTGTCTGTGATAATCGAATCGTCGTAGTACGAATAGGTGATCAACGAAAAGGTATCCACACCTTCCGACGAGAGAATGTTGTTGTCTGCCAGTGTACTTTCTCCCAGGGAAGAAGTCTTTCTGCAGCTCACGGTTGCGAAAACAGCGATAAAAAAAGTAGCGGAAAGAACAATGCCTTTCCGCCACGCGTACGGTTGCAATTTTGTCATGTTATATGAGGACTTCTGCTTCAATTACCTTATCCAAAAACTCGGATGTTGCTTTGACTTGGTTTTCTTCTGTTACCCATTCGAGTTTCTCGCAATCAGCGCCATCAAAAATCGTCTTCAACTCCGAATCAAGTTCTTCACTTCCAACGCTAATTCCATCTGCATACTTTACGGCGGCTTTCGTAAGGTTCACCAGTGACGGTTCTGCAAGGTCTGTAACAACATCGTCTGAGAAGCCGTCAAATTTAAGTTTTTCGGCAAATTTCGCATCCCAATTATTGTTAAAGCCCGTATTGTAAATGTTGTAGACCACGCGTGTATTTGAAAAGTGCGGATCGTCTTTGTAAAGCTCTTTGATGTACAATGGCATGAGTGACGTCATCCATCCGTTACAATGAATTACGTCGGGTTGCCATCCTAGCTTCTTCACTGTCTCAAGGACACCGCGACAGAAAAACATTGAGCGCTCATCGTTGTCCACGCAATCTTTTCCTTCTTCGTCGGTCACGGTTACTTTTCTACGGAAATATTCGTCGTTATCGATGAAATACACCTGCATACGCGCCGCAGAAATAGACGCAACTTTGATGATCAACGGATGATCCGTATCATCAATGATCATATTCATACCGGAAAGTCGTATTACTTCATGAAGTTGATGTCTCCTTTCGTTAATAATACCAAATCGGGGCATAAATACGCGGATTTCTTTTCCTCCTTCCTGAATTCCCTGTGCCATGTTGCGAACAGTGGTTGAAATCTCTGATTTCGGTAAAAATGGCGCAATCTCTTGCGAGATAAACAGTACTTTCTTTTTCTCCATGAAATCTATTTTCGTAAAAAACTCTACAAAAATATAGAAAAAAAAGCGGATTCTCAACTAAAACAAATAGTTTTGTCCGCCTTTAACCCAATGATCATGGGCGTTTTGAAGACATTCTCATCGGTAATAGCACTTCGTAATTTCCTTGCTCAGCAACGCGCCGAGAATTGCATTGGTTTCGTTCCTACAATGGGAGCCCTTCACGAAGGGCACTTATCGTTGGTGGACCGTGCGCTTGAATCTTGTGAATTGGTGGTTGTGAGTATCTTCGTAAATCCCGCGCAATTCAACGATCCAGCTGATTTGGAAACGTATCCAAGAGACATCGTTCACGACCTGGAATTGCTCTCCCGATTTGAATCGGTTGTTGTTTTTCACCCCACAGTGGAAGAGGTTTATCCGGAGGATTTGCAATGGGTTGATCTCGATCCCGGCAGTTTGGGTACTGTCATGGAAGGTTCATTTCGACCCGGGCACTTTGCCGGAGTTATGAGGGTTGTTAAGCGCCTTTTTGACATTGTGGAACCTCATCAGGTTTTTTTTGGGGAAAAGGATTTCCAACAATTGGCCATCATTCGATTCATGTGTAACGAGCTCGGGCTGAACGTTGAAATTATCGCTTGCCCAACGAACCGCGAAGCATCGGGATTGGCGCGCAGTAGTCGCAACCGAAGATTGAGCGAACGTGAACAGGAAAAAGCGACGATTATTTACCGGACATTGAAAGCCATGCGCGAAAACGTCCACGGAAAAACACCGGAAGAACTGATCGCTCTTGCCGAGAATATGTTCGTTTCATCCGGTTTGGAATTGGAGTATATCGAAATTGTCGACCCCCATACACTTCAGCCGTTAACAGACTGGATTCCGGGAAGCCATGCGTGCCTTGCTGCGCACTGCGGAGACGTTCGTTTGATTGATAACATTCAAATTGTCCCATTATTCGCCTAATTTTAAAGTACATTTGTCTAGAAAATAACTCTAATGCTTATACAAGTCGTTAAATCCAAAATTCACCGCGTTTCTGTCACACAAGCAGATCTCAACTACATCGGTAGTATTACCATTGATGAGGCGCTGATGGAAGCAGCGAATATTATTGAAGGCGAACGCGTACAAATTGTCAATATTAACAATGGAGAACGCCTTGAAACATATGTGATCAAAGGAGATCGCAATTCCGGAACAATTTGCATGAACGGGCCAGCATCCAGAATGGTTGCTGTCGGAGATATTATTATTATCATTGGTTATGGCTTCATGGATATGGAAGCGGCAAGATCATATAAACCCGCTCTTGTATTTCCGAATGAGGAAACCAATCAACTCAATTGAAAACATTCGTAAAAATCCTCAAAATTGTCGTCCCGATCGGTGTAGGTGTTTACCTGACCTGGTACTTTTTTAGTGGAATGACAGATGCAGAATTGAAGCAAACCCAAAATGCATTTTCGCAAGCCGATTATGTCTGGATAGCCCTGAGTTTACTTGCCGCATTCCTGAGTCATTTGAGCCGTGCCTACCGTTGGTTGTTTCTGTTGGAGCCCATGGGGTACAGACCCAGCTTAAAAAATGCCTATCACGCGGTAATGTCGGGTTATGTGATTAACTACACGGTTCCGCGATCGGGTGAATTTGCACGGGCCGGTCTGCTCACAACCTATGAAAAAGTACCCTTCGAAAAAGGATTTGGTACCATCGTAGTGGAGCGTGTGATTGATGTGATCATGCTCGCAATTGTGGTATTTATATCCGGTTTACTTCAGGTGAATGCGGACGAAGTCAATGCGATCACCACGCAAGATGAGAATGGATGGGGTTCACATATGGTCATTTGGTGTATCCTTGGCGGAATATTTCTTCTCGGCATTACCGGATTGGTCCTCTATCTGAAAAATCAACGGATTCGCAATTTCGTGAACGAAAAGCTTCGTGGATTCTGGGAAGGACTGAGGTCCGTCTGGACGATGAAGAAAAAGTGGGCATTCATGGGGCATACAGTGTTTATCTGGGTGTGCTACGTCGGGATGATTTGGATTTCAGCAATGGCCTTTCCTGAGACTTCATCCATGCCGATCGGATGTATTTTCGCAGGATTTGTTGCGGGAGCTGTGTCAATCGCAGCAGTACCGGGCGGGATGGGATTGTACCCACTCTGGATTTCGCAGGTACTTATCATCTACAACATCGATTTCAAAGCCTTCGGAATCTTCATTTGGGTAATCCAAACCGGCCTCATCGTAGTTCTCGGTTTACTTTCGTTATTTTTAATTCAGCGTCAGCCGAAATTGGCTGACCGCATCAATGCAGCATCATGACGCGTACCGACTTTATGCTTTCCAAAATTGTTGATCGTAAGACCGCTGCTCAGCGCGTCGCAATGTGGCGATTGAAAAACGATCAGGTAGTCTTTTCCAATGGTTGTTTTGACATTCTTCACAAAGGGCACGTCGCGTATCTTACCCAAGCTGTATCAGAAGGGAATCGACTCGTGTTGGGATTGAATACAGATGCATCCGTCCGCCGTTTGGGCAAGGGTGATGATCGACCGATCAACGATGAAGAATCCAGAGCGATTGTTCTGGCAGCACTGAGCGCTGTGGATTTAATCGTACTGTTTGACGAAGACACACCGGAGGCATTGATCTCCGAGCTCAAGCCGGACGTTTTGGTCAAAGGTGCCGATTACGATGCGGAAGAAACGGATTCGAATTCTCCGAAATACATCGTCGGTTCTGATTTGGTTCGAAAATACGGCGGTTCCGTGGTTTCCATTCCGCTTGTTGAAGGATTTTCAACGACTTCTACCCTTGAAAAAATGAAAGGAAAGGCATGATCAAATCGGCTGAATTTGTGATTTCGAATACGGACCATCGAAAATGTCCGGCGGATGGCAAGCCCGAATACGCGTTTATCGGACGATCAAACGTTGGGAAATCTTCACTGATCAACATGCTGACCAACAAAAAAGGGTTGGCGAAAACGTCCGGAAAACCCGGCAAAACACAATTGATCAATCATTTCATCATCGATGATTCGTGGTACATTGTGGATTTACCGGGATACGGGTACGCAAAGACTTCCAAGGCTAACCGCGCGAAATGGGAACGTTTCATCGTGGAATACCTCACCAATCGCGATACATTGATCAATGTATTTGTTCTATTGGATTCTCGATTGGAGCCTCAAAAAATTGATTTGGAATTTATGAATTGGTGCGGTGAAAAAGGAATCCCGTTTTCAATGGTATTCACCAAAATCGATAAGCTATCCAGTACTGCATTGCAAAAGAACCTTGCCCGATACAAAAAGGAAATGCTGAAATTCTGGGAAGAACTTCCACCGGTTTTTACGACTTCCAGTGAATCGAAATTTGGCCAGGAGCGCCTCTTGAATTATATCGATCAAATCAACGCCACTCTGTAAATTGATCAGCAACTGACAAGAAAGGAAGGAAGAACCAATGAGGGGGCTATCGTTCGTTTCCGGCACATAGAATCGTTTGACCGGAGCCCACGATTGACACATCGTTTCATTCTGATCATCGATTCAAATCATCCGGTTGAAAGCGAGGATTCGTCCTGCTCCCTACAACGGGAATATCCCTTTCATCGTTCCAATCACGAACGTTCCAAAAATTCCAAGATAGGCGTAGATCAGGAGAGAAACTCCTTTTCTCTCGTTGGGTTTGCGTCGGGCAATCAAGGACATTTCCACGAATATTGCCGAGAGTATCAATGCGAATCCGCCTCCGAAAATGGCCAGCCAGCCGAGTAACGTGGACCCGGAACACATCAGACCACAACCCAATACAAACAGGAAAAAACCTGCCAAAACGGTGAATGCAACCAACACAATCGTGATGGGTACAGTCCATGAAGGCTCATGGTTCATCCCGTTCGAGGTTCCATAGGCAAATGCTCCAAATAAAATGGAATACGTCATCAATTGCATTCCGATCAACTTTCCGATTCGACTGTCAGATTTTCTACCCAACAAATGAACGACAATTCCGATGAGTGCTACTTTTGCAGCAACGAAAATCATCCAGGATTCGATTTCCACCGGATTCAACATACCAAGTCCGACGGATGCAAAAAATGCCATGAGTCCTGCGAAGAACAGAATTCGCTGTGCTGTTTCTCTGCTAACTGTGCGCAGTGTATTGACTATTGAATCCATGATAAATTGTTTTATCCAAAATTCGATCCAAAAATCACGGTGATGAAACGAAAGTTCACAAGGAGAATCTTTTGAGTTGCGATTTTCGCAAGTGACAATCTGTCAGAATCTGACGAAAATCAGTTAATTGGAACATTTTGTGCAGGATGGGTTTGAAAAGGAAATTCCCATATTTGTAGTATGAAAGTTGAACAACTCTATACCCAGTGTCTTGCGGAAGCGGCATATTATATTGAAAGCAATGGAGAAGCTGCAATAATTGATCCGCTGAGAGAGACAGAGCCGTACGTTGCCATGGCAGAGGCCAACGGTGCACGCATAAAATATATTTTTGAGACACATTTTCACGCAGATTTTGTGTCGGGTCACGTGGATTTAGCGAAGCAAACCGGCGCATCCATCGTATACGGGCCGGGTGCAAATCCAGCGTATGATTGCATCTCAGCAGAAGATAATCAGGAATTCAAGATCGGAAACGTGACAATCAAGGTATTGCACACACCGGGACACACGCCTGAGTCTTCGACCTATTTGTTAATCGACGAGAATGGAAACGATCACGCGATTTTCACGGGTGACACCTTATTTCTGGGCGACGTAGGGCGTCCGGATCTGGCAATTAAAAGCGATTTGACGCAGGAAGATTTGGCAGGAATGCTTTACGATTCATTGCGCAATCGAATTATGCCATTGGGTGATGACGTCGTTGTTTATCCGGGACACGGAGCCGGATCTGCATGTGGTAAAAGCATGAGTTCGGAAACCATAGGAACCCTGGGAGAACAGAAGCGAACCAACTATGCGCTTCGCGAGGATATGACCCGCTACGAGTTCATTAAGGAAGTAACGGATGGGATTCTTCCTCCGCCGCAGTACTTTCCAAAGAACGCCATTATGAACAAAATGGGATACGCATCCTACGAAAGTGTTCTCAAAAAGGGAATGACGCCTTTGTCGTTGGATGATTTTAAATCAACGGTAGAAAAGGGAGCGTTGATTCTGGACGTTCGTCATCAGGCAGACTTCATAAATGGATTCATTCCGAATTCTCTGTTCATCGGATTGAATGGAACCTTCGCGATGTGGGTAGGAGCTTTGATTGAAGACATTCACCAACCGATTGTTCTTGTGGTTCCGGAAGGAAAAGAAGAAGAGGCCGTAACGCGTTTATCACGCGTTGGATACGATAGCGCCGTTGGATATCTCGAAGGCGGAATTGACACTTGGGATGGTGAACTTTCCACGGTAGAGACCATTCCGGTAAGCGAATACGAAAATATCGTTGGTGAAGTGAACACTGTCGACGTTCGTAAACCGGTTGAATACGATGCGGAACACGTAGAAGGTGCCAGGAATTATGCATTGGATTACATTAACGCGAACCTGAATGAATTGGATCCAAACACGCATTACCATGTGCATTGCGCAGGTGGATACCGAAGCGTTATCGCGATTTCCATGCTGATGCAAAACGGATATACAAAGCTTACGAACATTACGGAAGGATTCCGCAAATTTGCTGACACCAAGATTCCACTGACGAATTTTCAGTGTCCGTCGAATGCGTAGTTAAGTTGAGGTTTCGGGCTTCGAGGGCTTCGAGAGCCTCAGCCCTCTGTTTGTGTGGTTGTATTCGAGAGCCTCAGCCCTCTGTTTGTGTGATTGTATTTCTTAGGGGGGATTCGAGGGCCTCAGCCCTCTATGTTATTGTTCAAATCGCGGTGAGCAATTGACAGGGCGCTGAGGCTCTCGAGACGCCCGTTGATCAGTGCCTCCTTCTTTGCCCTACTCCATCCTTGTATTTGTTTTTCTCGATAAAATGCGTAATCAATTCTAGGGTACTCTTCATAGTAGATTAGCCGAACAGGTCCGAACTTTCGTGTGTGATTTGCTCCAATACCTGATTGATGCTGCTTGACACGTCGGTTGAGGTTTCTTGTGCTTCCCGTATAATACGATCCGTTAGCACATTCAAGAATATACATGTAGCTTTTGGCCATAATTGTGGCAGGTTTCTGATTAAGTTACGATTTTTTTCGTTGATTTCGTTGGGATTTAAGATTCGGGCTTCGAGGGCTTCGAGGGCTTCGAGAGCCTCAGCCCTCTGTTTGTGTTACTGTATTTCTTGGGGGGGATTCGAGGGCTTCGAGAGCCTCAGCCCTCTGTTTGTGTTACTGTATTTCTTGGGGGGGATTCGAGGGCTTCGAGAGCCTCAGCCCTCTGTTTGTGTTTCAACAATCAAAAGCTCAACTTATCAAAATCCTCGATTGTTTTTAGACTCAATAGTTCTTTTTTGGGGAGATCTTCCCAGGTATCTTCAAACTTTTCGTCTGCTTCAGGATCGTCGAGATGAGCGTTGATATTCTCTCGGGTTAGCTTCTTTCCAGTCAGGAAATTGTAACTGTATATAAACTCTGTGATCGGGCCGAAGTTTTCATTGTACTCGTACCCAATCAATTTGAAGTCCTCCTGCTGGTAGCGAAAATTGTAGGTCCAATGCCCATAACGACCATGACCATAGTCGAGGTACAATTTACCATTGTTGATCCTTACACTTAATTCAGGAGGGAAATACACGCCTCCATCTTCGTTTTCGGACGAGAAGCAATCCTCATTGGAAAGTACTCGTTCATAGTCTTCTCCCCGGTTGAAGAGGATCATGATTCCACGTCGGTTTCGATCTACTTCCTCTTCCAGCAAGTCGTGCATTTCCCATTTTGCAGGATCGGTTCCCTTGATGATGAGTACGATGTCTTCTTTTCCATCCTTGTTGAGGTCGCCTTTCACCTGATCGAAAAATTTGTACCCCTCTGGAATCTCTTCTGTGGGTGATGGAATCAAATCGCTCGTCTCTTCGGCTTCCTCCTGATCTGGAGAATCATTTTCTCCTTCCTGAACTTTTTGTTCAACAGTTTCCTCAACGGGTTCTGCTGATTCGCTGCAAGATACAGCAACGACAATGGTAAAAAGCAAGGATGTAACACAGGTTTTGTTCATAGTTCGTTATGAATTTTCGTAAGATTCAATTGAATTTTGCGGTTTTTTTGCTTTTGAAAGAAGCTATTTGATGAATTCATCTTCTACTTTCAGGGGGTAGTCGACAGAAGTACTCAAGCAAAATCAACGGATATCTGCACGACAACTTCACCTTGATTATCGGTTAACCCAGCTCCGTATCTTCCATTGAGATCATCATTGATACAAAGCTGCAACTCACCTGTTAGTCCGGGTGGAGTCGTTCCTTCTTTTCCGATCAGGAATACTGTATGGCCTACCTTACCAACGAGCGCCCCTTCGTTTTCATTGGGCATCGTATATCCTTCTTTCGCATTGATATACTCCGGATTGCCATAGGTATCATACTGCTGTCCTCCATTGTCGTTGGGATTCGCCGTCCAGAGTCCGCTCTTATATGAAATTATTGCTTTGATATCCTGGTGCATTAGAATACCAGTATGTTGCCAGGCTTTCGTTGAATCAATGGTGAAATCACA
>JAURNA010000118.1 GCA_030830385.1 Crocinitomicaceae bacterium
CATGATAAAATTCGTTGCGAAATCTGAGACATTGAGGGTTTGGCTCGTCGCACTAACGCAACCCGTGATGGTATTCGTTACAGTGAGTGAAACTGTATACGAACCGGTGTTTTGAAACGTAACCACGCCCGGATTCTCCTGGGTTGAAGTTTGTCCATTTCCAAAATCCCATTGGTAATCAAACTGAGCTCCCGATGAGGAATTGTTGGTGATTGCAACGTTAAACGGAAGTGTGCATCCACCACCCGAAAGGGTAAAATCAACCGTTGGATTCGGATGAATGAGAATGTAATTGATTTTCACTTCTGGATCGGCCTGCAAATTTCCATCTGTAACAACCAACGTGATTGTGTAGGTTCCGGGAGACGTATACGAATGATTTGGATTCGTCTGAGTTGAGGAGTTTCCATCCCCAAAATTCCAATCCCATTGTGTAATGGCTGCGCTGCCCGGAGTGGATAAATCGGTGAATGAAATGGATTCGCCAATACATGCTTCGAGTGTTGAAGCAGAGAAATTAGCAGCTGGACCCTGCGCGAGCATAGCAATGCTGAAGAGGGATGACAGAGAGAGTAGAATTAACTTCATAACAAGCTTAAAATTCGCGTTAAAAAAATTCGATCATTACTAAGACGAAACAAAGTGGTCTTTTGTATGCAGATTGATCAAAAATTTTCTGCAAAACGCGAATATAAACATTAATTTGCCATTTCACTCATGAATTTAATACGCATCAAACGAAGTTCTTCTTCACTGTAATCTCCATCAAATTCTTCATAGGCTTCTGTAAGATCGTCGGTTTCAGCCTCTGAGAAGTAGGCATAGATTTCCTCCTGCACCTCTTCATCAAGAACATCATCGATGTAATAATTTATATTTACGCGGGTTCCGGATTGCACAATGGATTCGATTTCGTCAATTACCTCATCCACTGTTTTGCCCTGCGCACGTCCGATGTCCTCCAGGGGTAGTTTGCGGTCAATGTTCTGAATCAGTTGGACTTTCAATCCGGACTTGTTTACAACCGATTTTACAACGACATCCTGCGGGCGTTCAATCCCCTTCTCTTCGACGTAATCCTTGATCATTTTGATAAACGGACCGCCGTATCGCGCGGCTTTACCCGTACCAACACCCTGAATGTTTGTTAATTCTTCTATGGTTATCGGGTACTGAAAGCACATATCGCGCAGTGATGGTTCCTGAAAAATCACGAACGGAGGAATGGACTTCTCTGATGACAATCGCCTTCGCAAATCAAGCAATCGATCGTATAAATCCTGGTCAATTACGGTATTCCGGCCACCAGAGCCTGCTACGATCGGCTCATCGTCCTGAACGAGGTAATCGCGTTCTTTGATCAATTCGAAGCTCGTCGGATTTTCAATGAAGGCCCTTCCTTCGTCGGAAAGCTTTAATACTCCGTACGATTCGATGTCTTTTGTGATGAGTCCGGCTACAATCGCCTGACGAACCACAGCGTTCCAGAAATGTTCGTCTTTTTCTTTTCCGATTCCAAATTCGGGAATCGCATCGTGTTTGTATGCTTTTACTTCAGCGGTTACCTTTCCCGCGAGAATTGCGCAGTAATGATTTCCTTTCTGTGTTTCTTTTAGCGCCCGGATCAAACGGAGCAGGTTGCTCATGTACTCCTTCCCTTCCAAGCGTTCTTTGGGATCCTTGCAGTTGTCACACATCTCACCACAATTCTTCTCATCGAATCCTTCCCCGAAATAATGCAGGATCATCTTACGCCTGCAAACGGAAGTTTCTGAGTACGAAGCCATTTCACTCAATAATTGCCAGCCAATTTCCTGTTCCGCAACGGGTTTTCCCTGAAGAAACTTCTCCAGTTTCTCAATGTCTTTGTAACGATAAAATGCAATGCACTCCCCTTCTCCGCCATCACGTCCTGCACGTCCGGTTTCCTGATAGTAGCTTTCCAAAGATTTGGGAATGTCATGATGAATCACAAAACGTACGTCTGGTTTGTCGATTCCCATACCAAACGCAATGGTTGCCACGATAACATCCACTTCTTCCATGAGGAATTTATCCTGATGGGTGGCTCGGGTAACTGCATCCAGACCTGCATGATACGGTAATGCGCTGATTCCATTCACCTGCAACAATTCGGCGAGTTCTTCCACCTTCTTTCTACTCAGACAGTAGATAATTCCACTTTTTCCGTCGTGTTGACGAATGTATTTGATGATCTGTTTTTCGATCTCCTTCTTCGGTATAATTTGGTAGTACAGATTTCCCCTGTTAAAGGAGGATTTGAACACCATTGCATCCAGCATGTTCAGGTTCTTCTGAATGTCGTTTTGGACTTTTGGTGTGGCTGTAGCTGTTAACGCGATGATCGGAACGTTCGATATTTTCTCAAAAATCTCGCGTAATCTTCGGTATTCAGGTCGAAAATCATGTCCCCATTCCGAAATACAGTGAGCTTCGTCTATTGCGAAGAAAGAAATATCCACCTGCGTCAGGAACTCAATGTTCTCTTTTTTGGTCAATGATTCCGGCGCAACATAGAGCAGTTTTGTTCGTCCTTCGGTAATATCCTGGCGAACTTTGTTGGCCTCCGCTTTCGATAGCGATGAATTCAGGAAGTGGGCAATGGAACCGTCTTCTGAAACGCTTCGTATCGCATCCACCTGATTCTTCATCAAGGCAATAAGGGGAGAAACAACGACAGCCGTTCCGTCCAGTAGAAGCGCGGGAAGCTGATAACACATCGACTTTCCACCTCCCGTTGGCATGATGACAAATGTGTTCTCTCCATTCAAGACATTCAGGATGATTTCCTCTTGCTGTCCTTTAAAACTATCAAAACCGAAATACGTCTTGAGTGCATCCTTCAGGTTCAGGACCTTCATTCACTTTTTAAATTAATCGCTAATTAACATCCGTTTCCATACACAAAATACAAAAAAAGCACGAATGAAGGCTTTAGGTTTGCTATTTTTGTTAGCCGCAATGGAAGAGGATAAAAATATGTCATTTTTGAGCCATCTGGAGGAACTCCGGTGGCGTTTGGTCCGATCGGCTATTGCCATTGCAATCCTCGCAACTGGTTTGTGGTTTGCGTTGGACTGGATCATGTCGAATCTGTTTCTTTCCATGCGGGATGCAAATTTCTTCACTTTTGAGATATTATGCAAGTATATCGGTGTTTGTGTTGGTGATATTCCTATCGATTATCAGAGTACCAAGGTAACCGGTCAGTTCTCCTATGCAATCATGGTCTGCATTCTGGGAGGGTTTGTGCTGGCCTTCCCTTTCGTTTTCTACCAAATATGGTCATTTGTAAAACCCGGATTGAAGCAGAATGAAAAAAAAGTCGTCAAAGGCATCGTTTTCTACGTAACCTTGCTGTTCTTCACAGGCATACTCTTTGGATATTTCATTGTTGCCCCGTTGTGCGTTCAGTTCTTCGGTAACTTCCACCTATCAGATGCCATCGAGAATCGATTCACCGTGAATTCTTTCATGAGCACGATATTGTCTACCGTATTTTATTCAGGACTCTTGTTTTTGCTTCCGGTGGTTTCGTACCTATTCACCAAGCTCGGAATTCTCACTCCGGATTTTCTGAGGAAGTATCGCAAGCACTCCATCATTGGGATTCTGATCCTGTCCGCTTTGATTACGCCACCCGATTTTATCAGTCAAGTCATTGTCGGTATTCCAATCCTTCTGTTGTACGAAGTGGGGATTCTGGTCTCCGGACGTGTGGAAAAGCAACGAAAAAAAGATGAAATGCTGGTATAAAAACAAACTCTTGCTTAATTGCATTTTGCCTATCATGGATAAACTCATCTGCATTTTGGCCCTTTTGCTCTCCTTCTCTGGTTTTTCTCAAAAAACAAGGGTTGAGGGTGTTGTGCGTGACAGTGTCACGGGCGAAACGCTTCCATTCGTTACTGTTCGTTTCCAAGATTCGAAAATCGGAACCTATACCGATTCCGTTGGGCACTATCTGATTGAGACGTATTACGCGACGGATTCGCTTGTTTTTTCGTTGAGTGGTTACCGTAAAGTAACCCTTGCGATCCAACGGGATGCCACTCAGGAAATCAATATAGAAATGGCACTTCCGTATTCCGAATTTAGTGAGGTCGTAGTGCGGCCACCGGATGAATTTCCCTCCACCATTCTGCACAAAAAAGTCATTGCCAACAAACCGATCAACAACCGGGAAAAGCTGGGTGCGTATGAATACGAGGTATACAACAAAGTGCAGATCGACTTGAATAATATCGGAGAGAAATTCAAACAACGTGGGATTGTACAACGCCTCGATCTTGTCATGGACTACCTGGATTCCGCCGAAGAGGGCAAGAACTTCCTGCCCGTAATCCTCAGTGAGAGCGTTTCCGATTTTTACTTCAAGAACAAGCCCAAGAAGAAAAAGGAAGTCGTGAAGGCGACGAGAATCAGCGGAATTGAAAACCTTCAGCTGAATCAGTTCCTCGGCGATATGTATCTTGATGTGAATATTTACGATAATTACCTCGTCTTGTTCAACAAGAGCTTCATCAGTCCCGTAGCGAATTTC
>JAURNA010000012.1 GCA_030830385.1 Crocinitomicaceae bacterium
CATACCTCGGTAATCGTTCCTTCAAATGTGTAGGTTGCTTTTTTATCCGAATCCCCTTGCTTCTTTACCATATCTGCAACAGAAATCACATCTGCTGTGTTGACTTCTTGCGGACCATATTGATCTCCTGTAATTTCTTCTGTAGCGGTATCATGATCCGGGTTCTGCCGGGCTGTATCCGAAGTGGAACATGCACCCATTATTGCAGCCGGAATGAGTACATAAAGTAGTTGTTTCATTCAGTGTTGTTTGTTTCAAAGATCGTAACAATGATCCAAATGCCAAACAATAAAAAACCCCTAACAGTATCGATAGGGGTATTATCTGTGAAGATAGATAGAATTGGTCTACAACAAATAAGTATCCTTGAATTGATTTATCGTGAACTTCTCGGTGTCAACCATAACTTGGCGCATACCGGATGATATCAGGAATCGGGCGATTACCACACGGTTTTCTTTGTTGTTCTCAACCATTGTAACGGTCGCCGTGTGCGTTCCTTCATCAAAATCAACGGTAAAATAATGTGTATAATACTTCGAACTTTTCTGAATATCAGCGTCAGTTCTTCCGGGAATTTCAAATACAAATACTCCCGTTTCTTTTGCTCGCACCAACTCCGTTTTGGTCTGAGCCTTCGCTACATTAGTATCGCCTTGAGCCTTGGAGAAACTCACGAATCCGAAGGTCAGGCATACTGCAAAAAATACGTGTTTCATCATTGTCGTTTTATGTTCAGTTATTTCTTTATCTGTTGGTTGTGCACTCTTTTATTATACGAATCTACAATTTTTTTGCCAATTTTATCGGGCATGGATTCCCTCTTGTCCTATCAAAATGAAAATGCTCTCGAAGCGGGCTGTGACGAAGCCGGGCGGGGATGTCTCGCTGGCCCCGTTGTTGCCGCAGCTGTAATTCTTCCGAAAGATGTTGACATACCCGTTTTAAACGATTCGAAAAAGTTAAGCGAAAAACAGCGTCAGTCGCTACGCCCCATCATCGAAACGGTTGCAATCTCGTGGGCTGTTTCCTTCGTAAATGAGGCAGAAATTGATCAAATCAATATTTTGAATGCCAGTTTTACAGCGATGCACCGCGCCATCGACCAGTTGGAACCCCGTCCTGAATCTCTGTTGATCGACGGAAATCGATTCAATCCCTATCCAAACGTACCCCATTCCTGCATCATCAAAGGGGACGGTAAATTCCTTTCGATCGCCGCGGCCTCGGTTCTTGCGAAAACCTATCGAGACGATTTCATGGAGAAAATTCACGAAGAATTTCCCGACTACGACTGGAAAAACAATAAAGGATATCCAACCCAAAAGCACCGGGAGGCCATCGCCAGGATTGGAGATTGCAAGTACCACAGGAAAAGCTTTACGTTACTGGCACCCGAACAACTATCCCTGTTCTAACGGGTGAACATCCCATTGTTCATTTCTCCTTCGATTCACCAGCAAAATACCTTTTCCTTCTTTCTACCTTTGGTAGATATCCGACATTTATGTTGAAACGTGTTGCACTTGCCCTGATTTTCACTTCCAGTCTTGGTTGGATTGCCTATTATGCATACGATTTGTTCGCAACGGGAAATGACTTCTCCGCCCGACACGTTTTCAATACCGAAGACGGAAGTCTGCTTATCATTAGCCGACCTTCGGAAGTACAACTCTCCGGGATAGAGGCTTTTTCGTCCAGTCCGGCGCAAACTATGGCTGAGTCGTTGAACGATTCGCTATTCACAATCGGCTATTTCAGCTGCAAACGAGGGCACTTGTTACTGGAACGAAAAGATTCCTGGACGCAGGCACATATCAACTCTTTGTTTTCAGGTTCCACGGTCAATCATACCGGTAGCTCATCTTTTCGAGTCAATGAATTCAACGGGCGCTACGAAAAAAAGCGTTTGTACCTGTATGATCAGGAATACCCAATGTCGGGGAATGAACTCCCTCAATTCGTTTACGACACGAAAGCAAGTGCTTCAGTTCTCACGATGGCCGAAAACAATCAAATTCCGGTGGTTTCTGATGTGTATTTTAAGTCAAACGGACAGGTTCATTTCGTAACGAGAAATGATAACATCAAAGCAGGGCGGCAAGTTCAAGATGAACAAATATTCGGCCCGGTTGTCAGTTCCAAGTTCACCACCTACCACTTTCGCGAACGCGATTACTGGATGACACAAGATTCCATTTTCGCGAAAAGTCCCATGGCATCCTGGTTACTCCATGGATTTGTCCGAATCGAATACAAAGGCGTCCCTGCATTAATTACCGATTACATCGACGGGCAGGATCCCATCTGGATTCTCAATGAAATGTTTCAAACCCTCGACAAGCAAAAGTTCAACATTCCACTCACCAGCGATTTCCCGTCAGACACATCATTTTGTATCAAATATCTCGCGGATTTCGTTGTGATTGCTCCCGAAGAGGAAGTCTGCGACCAAATCATTGCCGATCACAAACTCGGGAATACCGTTTCCCTGAGCGGTGAGCGACGTCGACAACTATGGGCCGATCTTCCCAGAGCTGTTTCGGAACGTTATGTTGGCCCGGATGAGCGCGTTTCGAAAGCCGTTTACAACGGTCATACCCTTGAGCCACCTCACGGCGATACAG
>JAURNA010000119.1 GCA_030830385.1 Crocinitomicaceae bacterium
AAATAATCGACACAAAATGTGTGAAATTTTAATCTGGAGTTAAATTAGTTCACTTTATGTGGGAATTAATTACCTACATTGGTGAAGTGCAAATACACAAATCATTGATAATCTACTCGATATGAAGCTTGCGACTGTTCTTAGTATAGTGTTCTTAGCATCAACAACATTCGGAAATCAAAATCCGGTCACTACTTCGGAAGTAAACACCCCCGATCCCATCCGTGAGTTGAACAGAGTCTGGCAAGAATACACCACCCTAGACGGCGTAAGAATTGAGTATCGATTGATTACATGCGGAGACGGTGTCAATGTTCGCGAACAAAACATCGTTGTCTTCCGGTTTTCCAATCAAACTTCCGATCAGAAAACACTTTCATGGAAAACGAAGTTGTTCCGTGATGGAGAATGCATGAACTGTCACAGAATCGATGATTCCGAAAACATGCACGAAATTATACTGAACCCCAATCAAATTCTGGAATCCGATTGCTCTTCCACAAAAGATCAGTCCTTGTACATTTTCGACAACTACGTGAAGTATGTTCCGGGAATGACAAAAACACGACTGACGGATTTTGAATTAACCGACCTTACGATCAACTAATACCTGCAAACAGTTATGTATGGTATTTATGAAAAAAATGAAATCTTTTAGCGTTGTTCTCGCAGGAATTGGATTCGTGGGAATGGCAAACGCGCAGTGTACGTTGAACACTCAGGGAAATTCGAGCACTACAATCGTTTGTGGTGAATCTGTAGAACTTACGGCCATAGGGCTTTCTGGAACTCCGGTACTTTCTACTGACTTCAATAGCAGTCAGTTGGGTCTGGGATGGCAAACATCGGCTACCGTGCTCTACGGCAATTCATGTGGTCCTTCATTAGATGGATCACCGGCAGCATGGTTTGGAAACGTACCCCTTCCAAGAACTCTCACTACCATTGCATTTGATGTGAGTTGTGGTGGACAAATTTGTTTCGATCTTGATTTTGCTGAAGATGATGCTTGCGGTGGATGTGATGACTGTGAAGACCCAGATCTTCCCAACGAGGGAGTTTGGCTTCGCTATTCAATCGACGGAGGTACATCATGGGTGGACATTTTCTATTTCGAAGCGACATACGGATATGCAAATCAATATTATGAATGGGAAAACTATTGTTTTACAATTCCGCCAGAGGCATGTACCCCGGGAACCATGTTCCAGTGGGATCAGCCTTATGCCACAAATACTACATATGATCACTGGGGAATTGACAACGTTGTAATTACCCCGTCTAACTGTGGATACGTCTACGACTGGGATAATATTCCGGGTTCGATTGATACGAACATTCAAACGGTTTCACCATTGGTTACAACTTCTTACCCTGTAAGTTATTACGATACATTAGGAACAGACATTTGTTACGATACAATTACAGTTGTTGTAAACCCATTGATAAACAATGCAATTGGTAATCCAACTGCGCTTGTTTGCAGAGAATGTGGAAGCTTGACTACCACCATTGTAAACGATCCCGTCCCGGGTCCTTATACCTATGCCTGGGAAACAAACGGTCCGTTCATTTCTGATACGACACTCCAAAGTCCACAGGTTTGTTTTGGAGACACTTCGCTATCACAATATTTTACCTCACTTGTGACCAATACCACAACGGGTTGTTTTGCGTACGATTCGGTGCTGCTGATTTCAGAGGCTTGCCCATGCAACATTGACTCATTTAGTGTTGAGTCTGTTTGTCGACCCGGTGGCCTGTTTGATATTGTGGGAGTATATATGCACTCCAAGAATCCGGGAACAGGAACGCTCGCAATCGAAGCTACGAATGCAACCGGAACCTACTCCGAAACCTTCACGGCTCCCTTTACCGATAGCACCGCGTTCAATTTCTCCATTACGGGCATTCCGAATGACGGATCGCCAACAACCGTTGCGATTTATTTCTCGGACTTATTGGATTGTACGGATCAATTCACTGTGAATCCACCGGCTATTCCCTCCGTGACCGGCATCGATGGTGGAGCAGAGTACTGTCCGGGAGAAACAGTTGAAGATGTAATGGTAGGAGTAACCGGAGCGCTCCCATGGACGATTGATTATACATTGGATGGGGAATCAATGACAGCCACAGGGGAAACATCGCCAATTTCTCTTGGAAATACACCGGGAGTTTACGTGGTAACACAGGTAACTGACTCAATTTGTCTCAATGAAGCGGTGGGGACACAGACAATTACCATTTACGACGCTCCGGTAGTGGATGCCGGGCTCGACATATCGGTGTGTGAGGGAACGATGATCACACTGAACGGATCCGGTGCGTCGTACTATGTATGGGACAAAGGAGCTGTGAATGGAGTTGCGTTCCCGGCGATGACAACGGCAACGTACACGGTAACTGGAATGGATCTGAACGGATGCGATAGCACAGATAAAATGACCGTAACGGTTACCCCATATCCATCGGCGCCAAATGCGATTCCGGGTGGAGATTCTTACTGTACAAGTGCTGAAATTCCACCGTTCGAGGTGATTGGTACAGGCACGGAATTCACCTGGTATTCAGATCAGGCACTCACGAATGTAATTGGAAACGATGCTACATTACAACCATTCACAGTGGAAGGAACGACGTACTACTACGTTACGCAATCCGATAATGGCTGTGAGAGTGATCCGGATATCATCAGCATTTTCATGGAATTCTGTGAAGTCGTTTTAGAAATGCCAAACGTGATCACTGCGGATGCAAACAACGTGAATGATTTGTTCCACCCGGTTAAACTTGAAAATATTACAGAAATGCACACAACCATCCTGAACCGTTGGGGGGAAGTTTTGTATGAAACAGACGACATCAACATCAATTGGAGTGCGAATGATCTTTCAGGAAACAGTGTAACAGATGGAACGTATTTCTATATTATCAAAATGGTTGATCGGTACGGAAATGAAAGCCAGATTCATGGTAATATTCAGGTGATTCGCTAGAACACAGAAATGAAGAAAATTGGAGTCCCGGTTGCTGATTGTGTCGAAGCACCGGGATTTTTTATGCATCACTGTGAATGATCCGGCCTTCAATCACAGTGCGTTGCATAGCAGTATTCACTTGATCACCCCGAATGTGTTGCTCAGATGAAAAAACAGGTGTACCAGCACCGCTGTAAATGGCATTTTCATATGCTTACGTCAGGTGTTCTGAAGATACGAATCCCCCATGTTTCCACTGTGCGATTTGAGCAAACGATCAAACGATGGATCGGATTTTACGAAAGATAAATGAGGTTACGATTGCCTTCGCGCTTTCCATGTGGTTCGAATGAAAAGCAAAAACCCGATGGATGAGGAGATGATGAAATACACATCAAACTCGGGTCGTATAGAAAGAAGCCAAAGCAACAGAAAGGTCAGCGTACATGCAAATGCAAAGAATTGCTGCCCGAGCGCGTACACGTCCGGTTGTCGGGTAATTGCTTTAGCCTGCAGTTGATCGTGGTTTGCTTTCCGAAGGAATGCATGAAGTTCTCCAGGCAAAGTGAGCAGAGAGAAGAGTTGTTTTTTCATGGCATCCAAAACGATTTTTCGCAGGCCTCCACCCATTATGAACTGGTGTTTTAAATAGGGTTTTATGACCTCAACCGGGTTCAATTCAGGCGCAACAGCATTCGTTGTACCCAGCAAGAGTTGAAGAGTCCGATCGAATAAAATCCAATCTCTCGGAATACGAATCGTATGGACCAAATCGCGAATGCTGATCTCTCTGAGCAACTGGTTCAAACTGCTTCCTTGAATATCGTCGAAGCCAATATCCTTGAAGTTGAGGTTGTTCATTTGCACTTCATTTTGCAGAAATCTACTCACGGCATCGATTAGTTTTTCGGCCAGTTGAACAGAGTCTTTATCGTTTCCGATGAACCCCATGGTTTTCAGGGATTTCACAATCCGTTGGACGTCTTTGCTGAAAATGGCCTGAATAACAATAGGGATTTCTTTCCGCATCGCAGCATTCATACTTGCTACGGCGCCGAAATCCAGTAGAATAAGTTTTCCTTCTTGATTGACGAGTAGATTTCCCGGGTGAGGATCGGCCTGGTAGAACCCATCCTCAAGGATCATGTGCAAATAGGTTTCCAGCAAGTTTTTCGCCAGTCCATTCCGATCAATTTCCCACTTATCCAACGTTGCGATTTGGGTAATTTTAACACCCTTGTAAAAATGCGTTACGAGCAGACGTTCTGTGGTAAATTCATCCACCACCACCGGGATAATGACCGCTTGATTTGCTCTGAGATTCGAGCGAATTTCAGACATCGCTTTTGCCTCTATTCGGTAATCAAGTTCTTCAAGGATCATCTGCCGTACTTGCTCATAAACATGCTCGATCCCCTGGACACGAAAAAAGAAGGCGATTCGTTTCACCATTTTTCTGAGAATTTCAAGATCGGCATGAGCGAGTTGTTCGATACCCGGGTGCTGAATTTTTATGGCAACTTCGGTTCCGTTTGTGAGGGTGCCTTTAAACACCTGACCAATGGATGCCGAAGCCAGGGGAATTTCTTCTACATGAGAGAATGCTTCGGAAATGGGTTGCTTCAATTCCCCTTCGATGTGTTTACGCAGTGCTTCGAGGGGTTGAGAGGGGGTGTGATCCTGCATTTCTTCCATCTCACGCTGATAGGCGTCGGGTAAAATGTGGGAGAGTGCAGATACGAGTTGTCCTACCTTGATAAACAATCCGTTCAAATCCAGAAGATCACTTTTCAAACGAACAGCATGGCGCTCATGCAACCGGTTCAAACGGGATGAATTCTTTGATTGACTTCGAAAACGACGCGTGAGAAAATGAAAAAGATAGCTGAGTACGATTCGGTTTGAAATCCGCAGCGCTTTTCGGGTTCTTTGGCGCGAAGAAACAGTCGTTGCCATAACATAAATTTTGCCTCCCAGCGTTCGCGCCAAGGTAGTAAGAAAGACCCGCTTTGCATGTAAATTAACAAACTTTTGTGCCGTTACTTTTTCATCAACCTGCATTACAAGGATGAGGATGCATGGCTAATGTTTCGTTCCATATCTGATTTATTTGTGTGCAATTCAAATGGCCGAATGATCCATTCCGGTGCTGATTTTAGCAATACGTCCTCGCTTCGTTGTGGTCAAAATCTGTCCGGTTTCCTTCTTTTCTATCCGTACAGGGGATGACAAAAATCGACAGGAAACCCATGAAAAAGAGATGCTGTGAAAACATACAGGTTCTTTTCTGTCAAGGTGTGCATACTCCGAATGAAGTGAAATCAAAGCGGTTTTACATCATTCCGGATCAAATAGACCTCAACAATGATTCTTGCAACGAGCTCCAATGTGATCTCGTCGGGTGTTATCAGTAGCGTGTACGTGGTTTTTTTTCGGCCGGTTGCCTGTTTTTTCACGATGCCCATATCCAGCATTACGCGACGAGCAAGTACTTTTCCGCCGTATCCATACTTGAAGGAATGATTATTGATTTCCGTGTAAATGGCCAACCGATGAATCATCTTATAGGTTTTGTTGAAGTACTTTTTGTATTGTTTCACACGTCCTTTAGGCACGTCTTCTCCGTGTATCACTTCAGCGGTGTATTGAGCAATTTCATTCAGCCTGGTCAAGAATGCTTTTCGATCTTCCTGATTTTGTTCCAAACGCGCCACGGTTGATTTTGTGGGTTACATTTTACGGACAAACGCTGAAAACACCGCTTTGTGCTTATCCAGGTCCATATTCCCGGAAAGTGCCACGCGAACAATGTAATCTTTGTCACCTTCCTGGGTCGTTCCCTGAGTAGAAGTTGCAGGAATGGTCCAGTAGCAGCCCTTGAGTTGACCGTAGCTGACGCAATATTTACTTTCGTTCGGGATCTCATCGATCATCATGTGGATCAGTGTAAGGTTGAGTGCTCGCTTGTACGTTTCGCGTTCTTCGTCAGAATCTCCTTTCGCAGGAAGATCCAGAGAGAATACAGAAGGTGTGAATCCCTGAGCGGCTAATTCTTCCGATACGAAGTTGATTTTTGCAGCCGGAAGCTCATGGGAAATATACGTTACAAATGCCCGTGTGTTCTCATAGGCCTTCTGAATACGGGCATTCATGGAAGGTAACTGTTTCGCTAGCAATTCGAGCTGAAGATCCGTCGCTTCATTATCGCAAAGTTGCAGGTGTTTTTCAA
>JAURNA010000120.1 GCA_030830385.1 Crocinitomicaceae bacterium
CGGTAGAAATTCGTTACTACGGAAATGACTGGGTGGTAATTGCACCAGACGGCACGCGCTATGAATTCAGTACTCATTTGGCGAATTATCGCTCACCATCCAACCAGCGGGTGTTGCACTATGATCAGAACGTGCTCCAAGTCAACAATGACTCCTGGTATGCTGCGCTGAACGATTCGTATGGACCGACCGCACAGTGTGTACAAAATGTGATAGAACCCAAGCGAACATATAGTGTTTGGTACTGTGATTTGATCTCGAATCAAAACGCGCCGTTGCAAGGCATTCGTTTTGAATATGAGAAATTCGGAAAATTCAACTATTACGAGGAGTTTAACCAACAGCGCTATCAAGGGGTAAGAATAAATGAATTTGGAGGATCGACAAATACAGATTACTCAGCATATACCGAGATTTTCTTAACCCGCCTCTTCTCCTACGTGATGGACAGCCCTTTGGATGTGGTTGAACTGGGATACGCAACCGATAATTCACTGGCAGATAATGATGTGATTCTGTTACCTGATTCCGATGGAGCAAATCGACTTGATTCTTTGTACAACATGTCCATTGAATCGTGGGATGGAACAGACAATGCTGGAACAGACTTTCAGAACTGGAGACGTTACAAGCACTGCGCCTGGACGGGTTCTATACCCGATTTTGTGGGAAGTTCGGTCAACTCGACCAACCCTTATCTGAATAATAGCAACAACTACAATCGAGAGAAATTTACGGGTACCGGAGCACTGGCGTTTGATCATGGATTTTTGGAAAGTCCACGACTCAGGCAAAATACATCAGTTTACCCCGGCGACATTTACGAAATTCGCACTACAATCACACGCCCGAACGGAGAGGATTTGAACATTGGGAACGGAACTGTCGACATTGCCATAAAATCAGGAACATTGGGGAATTCTCCTTTAAATGAGGGCAATCAATTCATCGGTTCCTCAGCCACGATTTACGCTTCCTCTCTTTTTGAAAATACGCGGGGTGTTGAGTTGTTCTCGACGTTTAATTCTGCATTGAAATGGCAGATGGGCTATGGTCAGGAAGTGTTGGAGACGTCCAACACCTTCGTAATGCCGAACCTTCCGGGAAGCTATCAGGGTTTCCACATTCAAATTGGCCCGGGAAATTCCGATATTGATTTTGGTGCATCCACAGCCAGTTCTCCGGGGTTCGTAACCAATGAAATCCCCGATGTTCTTTCTGCATATCCTCATGCAGGTGGACAGCGAGTGATTCATAACGCCGCAACAATCCCGCATAACTTTGGAACGGGGCATCCGTGGGGGATGATGATCCCGATTTACAATGAATTTTGCTCTACTTCCGGAGGCTTGACGGGTGATCCAACAACTCCGACTGATTTCTACGAGACTTGGTGGACAGGCTATGCAAATTCGATCGTTACACAACAGGAAAACATTCCCACGAAATTTGATGAGGACGTAGAACTAAAAAAGGTGGAGCTGATCCGCTACTCAAAGAATGCTTACATGCTTTCTTCGGTGAAAGTGTATAAGTTGAATGGTGAATATGGCGGATTCGAGCATCCTTCAACAACCGGAATGCAACTCCTTTCTCACAAAAAGTTTGTATATGAGAGTACTAGTGTGCAGGCCGTACGGAATTATGATTATCAACCGGGTGATGTAATTGCAATTGAACCCATTAACAAAGTAAAGCGAATTGCAATCCTTTTGACTGAAATTCGCGATATTCCCGTCACGGGGATCACAGATCCGGATGAAGTACTAACGACTTATCTGGAGTACACCGACATATTTGGTACCACGCAGTCTTCACAGGTTTATGTATATGATCAACTCAGTCCCTACCACGGAATTACGCAGTACGTCTTGAGCGGATATGTGGATCATTTGGGAGGAATCACCAAGGTTGAATTTTACCCATATACCAATGGGGTTCTCGGAGCATCCCGATGGAGCGCCAATTACAGTTTTCGACCCAGATCATCATTTATTCAAACTAACTCAATGGGAGGTTCGAAATCCTTCACGGCTCATCCCGCGGTTAAGTACTTAGGCAAGAATGATGAAACTGACAATATCCGGCTGAATACACCACTTTCTACACCAGGAATTAAGGTGTGGGAATACGAATACGATTTAACGTATCGGATTGTGAATCCCAAGCAATTCAGACTACCGATCAACAACTTCAGAGGTGAGTTTATCCAACGAACAGAAAGCGCGTTCGGAAAGTCACGCGTTTACTCACCTGCGCTTCCGACAGGAGAACGAAATTATGTTGAATATGAGTACTACGGAAAAATCTTTGACTCCAATGACCCGCTTGGGTTGGACAATCCACCAACGGCTGAAGATTATTTCTACTATGGAAAATTAAAATCGGTCAAAAATTTCGACGCAAATCATGTGTTGCACGACGAAAAATTGTGTTTTTATGACACAACGAAGGCCTTTATCAATGGGTACAAGCGTGCGAATCCGTACCGCGAACAATTGGGATACGATGATTTACTGGTCCGTTCTCATGAATACGAGGATATCTACAAAAATGATTTGTTGCACGTTTACAGTGTTACTTATAATTATGATGCATCGACCAATCCACCCACGATTATCGATAGTACAATTTTTGTTGACGAAATGGGAGAAAGTGCTTATTCCTATCTGGATGTACCCTATATAAACGGAAATTACAGGGATCGAGAAATGCCGAAGTTTCTTGAGTTTAAGTTCTACAACGAACTTGTTGCAGTAAATCCTGACTATTTCTTCGATTCGTATTTCGTAAAGAAGACACACGAGATCAATCGTGTGTACGAGGATGGATTGTCGAAAGCGTCGAGACCAACGATTCCATTAATTGACAAAGAAAAAGAAAAACCATTCGGTCCCGGAATTATCAATCCAGTGCTATATAATCCGGTTGTGGATATTGATTTCAAAAATAAGATTGATACACAAGGAGATGCGTATACGCAAGAGCTGATTGAAAAATCTCCCTTGTCAGATGATGTTCTTCTTCATGTGATTGGTTCTGGAATGAGCCAGGAAAATCAAGCGAGTATTCTCACTGCTCAATTCGGATTGAGTGAGACAGTATGGATTTCAATTGTTCAGAATCGAGATCAGTATACACTTCAAAGTATTGACAAAATGCTGGCTGTACAGCCGTATCTGACTGACGATGTTCAAAAAGAACTTATAAGTACATCCACGCAGCAAGACCAAAAGCAGGTTTCGCTAGCAATCATGTTGAAAAATGAATATTTGGCGGAAAACGTGGTTCTGTTTTTGGTGGATCACATGAATGGAAATGGACAAAAAATGAAGGAGTCCGTATATGCCGAGATTCTTGAGGCACAGTCTCAACTTTCTGAAAGCACACTTCTGGCAATTGCAGACTGCAACGAAACCAAGAACATCAATGCGGAACGTATATTCAGAAACCAACGATTAAGCGAAGCAATATACAGTTACTTCATTACCGCGTCTGATTTAAGTAACAAAGTGGTTGCTTCCATTATTGTCGGCAATCAAACAAATCCCTCTGATGTCAACCTAATAGAGATTATGGATCATAATCCACGGTACATCAACGGGGAGATCACTCAGATTTTTGATATTTTGGATCGAAAGATCAGCCAACCGGTAGAAACAAAATTACGCACAGTGTATGCTCAAATTGCAGAAGAAATACTTAGCAAACCGTTCTCATTGAATCCACTGAACGCATTCTGTGGGAATCCAACAAAGACGAGCCGCAAATACATCGAAACACGCACCGATTATGAATATTACGAGGCTGACTACAGAGGAAGAGCAGTGGGTAAGGGATATGAAATGCTTTTCGGACACCGCAGTAACGTAAATGATCCCAGTCCGTATCCCTATACGGTAGACCAGGGAGTCGGACTTAATCAAACGGTTAATGCACTCTATCTGAAGCACGAGCCTTCCTGGCAACTCTTTGCAACACAAAGCAGTTCACCGCAACACCCGGGTGCGTACAACCGCGAAGAGTATTACTACCTGTACGATTTGCAAAACCGATATGATCGGTACTGGTATAACTATGATTTCGATAGCGGAAACTTTTTGGTGATGGATTACAGTGAAATCACCAGTTTTTCCGACGATACTATCGCTGTAAATCAAACACTCACGAGTGAATATACCAATCCAATGCATCCGATGTTACCACCGATTGACGGAATGGAGCGAACCCGGAAATTCGGAAATCGTGTACTGGCCTTCCAGAAAACTGTGATTTCGAAAAATAGCCGGGATGCTGATCCGATGATTCGTTCGGAATATTTCGATTATGACCGACGCTGGAAGTTTGATGATCTTCCCGGTGAAATCATCGTACAGAATTATGCCGGTGACACATGCCAGAATGTGTATGTGGATGAAGATTGCGATGATTTAATTCAATGCACAGAGTGCTATAGTTTCAAGTATATTTCGCAGTCTCAAATGATGTCTTTAGTTCCAATTGGATTTTGTGCCTGGCGTAATTCTGGTAGATATGGTTGGTTCATCTGCCCGGGTGGAGTCGATCACACTCCGTATGCTCCGAATGCTGTTCTTGAATTCTGCAACGTGGGATATGGAACAGGAACTTCAGGAAATCCATGGGAATATCCCGAGCCAAAGGCATTGCCTCCGGGAGACATACTTTCACGAGCATTGATGTTGCGATCCGTGACCGTTCAAGTCGATACGTTGGATCACTCGGTTTCTCAGGATTTTGCGAACAAAAAATACGATGCGAGCAATCACTACATTGCAGAATTCAGAATCGGAAATCAGGCAAGCCAGGATGCCAATGGATTCTATGCTCCCTACGAAATGATCTACCCATTCGATCACCTCACGGTTCGAACCGTTTTGGAACGAAATCGCTATTTGCAAGTCGCTTTGGAAGAGAATCAAATCGGTTTGCAGACGAAGTATTATTACAACAAGTCTGTTTCGTATTGGAATGTGAACCAAAACAATGGAGGGTGTCCCGGGTTTGGCAACTATAGCTCGAAACGAAATGAAGACATCGGACTTCCGATACGAATTACAGTCGGATTCAACAAAACAGACTCTCTGTCAACCGCCTATGGATACAATGATGTTGGGATGGTCGACTCGATCGTAGACCCTTCCGGACATTTGATGGAATACAATTTTGACGACTATTTCCGATTATCATCTACTACGGAAAACGGCACGCGTTTACTGAATTTATACGAATACAATACGTGGCTGCACGACGATAATCTTTCGTTTGATGACCGTACAAATCAAAATTCGGTAGAAACAACGGTATTCAACAGTATGGTTTCGAGCGACTTTGAAACCCGTAAGGCATTCATTGATCCATTAGGAAGAAAACACAGTATGGTATCATCGTATTCTACAGGGGCAACGCAGTTTGAAATACATTCCGGTGAAGTTATGTATGATGTTTGGGACCGTGCAACGAAGTCGTATAAAAATTTCCGTCACAGTGATCAAAATTTAGCCATCGATATTCAGTCAAACCCATTACTTTCTGATTGGCCATTCACTGAGACGATCTACGAAAACAATCCCAAATCCAGAGCACTGCGTGTATCTAATTACGGAGTTGATGTTCAAGGTTCGCATGCCGTTAAGAGCCATTATGCAATTGCCAATAATGTTTTTACTTCGTGTGAACTCAGTTTGGAGAAAACTGAATTGGCACTCATAATGGGGCCGGGTAATACGAAGGATTATTGCTTCTATCGCACGGAGGTATATGATCAGGATGATAAGCGAACGGTAGAATACACAAATGCAATAGGTCAAAAAGTAGCTTCTCTGAAGTACAACGATAACAATCAAAAAGTGGTAACACTTTTTGTATACGATAGCTATGGAAACCTTACGCAGGTGATCAATCCCAGAAAGCAGAAAAGTGATTACGAGTACAACCGGTTGGGGCAATTGGTAAAGGAAACAACGGTGGATGGCGGTACGAAGCGTTATATGTATAACAAGCAAGGACTTGTCTCGGTTTCTTTGGATGAGCAAGGACAGTACCATGACATTTCATCAGATGATGGGCTTCCCGGAGATCCGCAAAGTGGAAATGTGAATCCGTTCTATCGTGTCTACCAGTACGATGATTTCGGACGTTTAAGAGAAGTAGGTCGTCGCGATGAATTGCTGGGATACACATTGAGTCATGAATTTACACCGTTGCATTACGAAACGACGCTGATAAGTGATGAGTTTGGTGGCCCTGAGTCGGGTCATGGTGAAAATGCACGCTACCTTGACTATGTGTACTCAGATGCATCCTCACAAGATTGGCTTGCTTCATTCGATGCCTGGGGTCTCACGTGGGTAGGCGGTTTTGGCTATGGATTGGTGACTGTCAATTCCTTTGACAACCTATTTTTTTGGAAACGGCTTAAGGAAAAAGTATTTAGCTACGGTTCTGATCCTAATACAACGAACATTGGGAAAATTGTTCAGACCTTAAGTTATGATAACAACGGTGTGGCTGTTCAAAAATGTTCGTACAATTATAACGACCTAGATCAAATGACGGATCAACTGATTGAGTTCAATCCGGATGGAAACGTTCAGGTAAGTCAGGAATTCGTTTCAAGAATTGAGTACTCCGCCTACAATTATCGCCGAGCATTACTCGAAGAAAAGGTTGATGTGAACAATGATGGAGTGATAGATTTTCATTGTTTTATGGAATACGATCAATTGAATCGATTGGTGGCCATTTATGCCGCTTCCGGTGCGGTTAATCACAAATCCGAAGCGAGCTTGCTGGTGACGTACGTTTATGACGATGTGAATGGTGTGATCGACCGGAAGGAGCACTACATTACCGGAGGTAAAACAAACAATTACTATGATGTGATCGTAAATTCCATTGAATACTCATACGATGATCGGGACCGACTAACGAGTACAGTTGCCGGCCTTCCCGGATTGGCTCCAATGATGGATTATTCACTGTTCTACGATGATCAGACACCCATGTATACGCAAGGAGCGAGTGTTGAGTCTGTTCAACACGATTTGAATTGGAACGGAAACATCAATGGTACTGTAATGCGATACGGTTTTGATGAAGTGAATATTTACAACAACGTGAGCAATTTTGATGAGCCTACCCTGTATGGATATACCTATGACAAAATCAATCGTCTTACAGAAGCTGACGCAACGGTCGGAGATTTTGTTTCTACCGGTATGGCATACGATGCAGGGGACGTACAACTCGTCTACGATAAAGTAGGCAACATTCGATCATTGGAACGCACTTTGTACACAGGATTGATGCCTTCGTATACAGATGTTGAAAGCTGGAATTACCTGTATGAAGGTGACAATAATCGGTTGTCGTCCGTTCAAGGAATCGCCGGTACCGCTTCGAGAAATTATAGTTATGATGCCAATGGAAACTTGTTGACAGATGATTCCAAGGCCATCAACGGCA
>JAURNA010000121.1 GCA_030830385.1 Crocinitomicaceae bacterium
GGATTTCTTTGGGTTGTCGCGTGGATACGGTATGTCAATTTCCCTGATGATGCTTTCGGCCTCGTATCTGATCACGGGTTTCAAATGTCTCAACAACCGTCACATTTGGATGGCATTTGGCCTGGCCACTCTGGCGAGCTATGCCAATTTCACCTTGCTCGTTTTTTGGGCCGCTGTGACCTTGTTAATTGGATTTTATTTCCTGCTAAGGTTCCGATCCGAAGGTAAAAAACCCTGGATCGCCGGGTTGATTCTTTTGACGTTTTGCCTGGCGTATGCTGCGCTGATCTACACACCCATTCAGAAAATGCAGAGTACGAATCAATTCATTTACTGGAGTTCACACGGCTTTTTCAAAGACACCATCATTCCACTGATGGATTTGTCGTTGCAGCAATCTGGAATGAAAGACTTCCTCACATTAATCGCCTATCTGGGGCTTGGACTCATTGGATTTTCCCTCGGCTATTCGCTGTTTCACTTTCGTAAACATGAATTCAAAATTACCTCACTCCGGGAGCCTTTCGTGATTGGATCATTTTTGATTTTGATCACCGCCGGAGTGAATGTTTTGCAGACAATCATACTCGGTACACCCAATCTATTCGGACGAACCGCTTTGTTTTTCTATCCGCTTTACACAACAGCAATTGTTTGCACCTATCCATTCATCCGGCGCATGATCACCGGAAAGCGGGTGAAACGGGTTCTCGCATTTGGGATCGCATTTCTGACCTCTCTCCATTTAATTACCACTTCCGAAACAAACCGATACCGCGAATGGTTTTACGATGGATATACGTTTGATGTGCTCGCCATCATTCAAAAGGAGCATCGAACGACACCTGCTACACTGGAAACAAACTGGCTGTACCATCCATCGTTCAATTTCTACTACCACACGGGGCAACTGCCCTGGCTCACTCTAAGACCATACAACAAGGAGATTCGTCCGGATACCGATGCTGAATACTACTACGTTCGGATGGAAGATCTCAACCTGCTTGAAGGAAAATTCGATGTTGTGGATTTCTGGGAAGACAATTACTTGCTCCGCAGAAAGCCTCGTCCGGCCCATATACCTTAATGACTGACACTCCTCGTGAGGTTCCAATTCCGCTTACAGAAAAACCCCAACTCAACGGTCGGGGTCTCTACATTCAATTTTCGTTTTCTTATTCCTTAACCACCGGAATACTTGAGAATTTCACTCCGTCGTTTGCCCGTACTATGTACAAGCCGCTTTCCAGTGATCCCAGGGATATTTTTCCTTCAAATGGCTGACCATTTGTGACAAATTCTTCCGTGGCAACCACTGCTCCGAGAGTATTCACCACTTCCACAAAGACTTTCTGATCAAACCCTCTCAGTGAAACCGAGATTTCATCCGTTGTCGGGTTTGGGTGTACCTCCATGGCTTCCAATCCGTTGATTTCTTCGTATGACAGGGGTGAGCCCGTAGTGAAATTGTAGTGAATGCTTCCGCCAAAATCTCCAATAAAGGACTTAACAATCGTTCCTCCTACTTGCTGAAAACGGGTATAACCGTTTCCGTCGCTGTTCGCCCAGAAAGCCACTCCATCGTCGTCCGTATCATAAACGTTGTACGTATAACATCCTGCGGGGAGAGTCACCGTGTCGCGGTACAATGTATTCGGTGCGAGTGTCGCTCCGTTTTTTGAGAAAATCACGTTTCCGTCCACATCCACAATCTCGTAGCTGTTCTCTGCCGGATAGTTGTTCGTGCGAAACCAAACAATCAGGTCTGTCGGCATCACATCTGGAATCTCGAAGTTGGATGCATACGTGTTGTTGTGCGCATACTCATCCGTTCCTCCGTTGGGAGCTTCAATCTGAACGTGGAAGGTTTCGGTGGTTCCCGTCACCGAATTCCACAACCACAACGGTGATGGTAGCGTTACTTCTGTTTCTTCCAGGAATTGAAGCGTTCCGTTCCAGACAAAACTGGCGGCCTGACCGTCGTTCACCCAGTAATTGATCGTGAGTGATGTCAAAGTTGTGTCTCCTGTGTTGCGAATGCGAATGCGTGGATAATGACAAATGGAGTTGAAACGATCGTACTCGATGCGTTGTGACGGTTCCATCACTTCTACAATGGCTGCATCCAGTTGATGGTTGGGTGCTCCGTACTGAACGATCTTGTTACTCACGATGTAGTTGGATGTTCCTGTTGCGCTTATTAATCCATAATCAAGGTTGGCAACCTGACCCGGAGTTACGTAGTTGGTAATGTCGTTTACGCGAATGTCCGTTGCCATTCCGGGGCACCACCCGGCACGGTCGTAAATCCATGTTCCTCCCTGGGGATACACGGGGTTTTCGGCGCATTCTTTCCACACGAACCAGCTGTACTCATTCGAGCCTCCATCAATGTCTATGAAGTGCTGCTGACCTATGAACTCTCCCTGTTGACCGTGACCGGTAATTGAGCTCTTGGTCACAATTTTTGTTGCAGCCGGATCGATCATCACATCACGCGGTGCGAAATAATCATCATTGATGATGGCTGTATAGCCGCGCTTCTCTGTTCTCCAAATCTCACGGATATCCAATACTTCAGCAGGCGGTGTTCCCACAATGAACTCGAACTTGATGTCCATGTCTTCCTGACGCTGACCTCCGCGCTCCATGGTCATTCGCTTGTCTCCGGAAAGAACAGAAGCAAGGTCTGTCACCTCAAACGTCCACGTTTCTCCGGTTGGTCCCATGTCCAGATTGATTCCGTAAGGAGTCACGAAGGACATGATTTCAAATTTCATGGGCCAACGACGATAGTACTCAAGCGTTGTGATGTTCGTTGTTTCGTTCGCAATCACCGGAATCGTATCGATCACCATTCCTGTAACCGCATCGTAGATGTACTGGTCGTTTGCTTCCCAGACAAGTGTTGTGTTGGTAGTGATGATTTCGTCATCCATAATCACCCCCGGATGAGGAACAATTGCATGCTCGTCAACTATGTTCGGTACAATTAAAACCGAGTCCAGAACGAGAATGTCTGTCAAGGTCATGTCGTAAGTTCCATTTACCATTGTCACGTCCAATCGTGCGCCCGCATCAACAAAGAATCGATTCAAATCTTTTCCACGCGTGAACAGCCACGCACCATTTCCGTTACCCACAGCCGTTTCTGCCTGCGGTGAGGCATCTGTAAAACTGGAACCTGTCCCTTCGGACATTTGGTAGTATGCGACAAGGTTTGCATAGCTTGGGTGTGTCGCATCCAACGGAATGTTCATCCAATCAGCGATTTCGGCAGAAGACAACGCTTTGTCCCAAATGCGCAGTTCGCTCATGCTTCCTTTGTAGTTGTTTCCGTATGAGCCGCTTTTTCCTACAACCATTGTCGCCACATCGATTGGGCGTGTTTTTCCGGTGCCTGAGTGCCACAACGATCCGTTCAGATAAATCTCCATGATACCCGTGACCGCGTTTTTGGTAAATGCCCAATGGTTCCATTGATCTTCGATTTCATCAGCGGTTGCCGGTTGATTGATCCGATCGAAGTTGCCATCGCCTCCACAATCCCAATACATCTGGCTGTTACTCCAGGGCAAATGAATGTTTACGTCACGCTCATTGGCTGCTCCGAGTCCTTCCAAAATGGTTGTGTTTGCCGGTAGCAAATCCGGATTTCCATTCGCCCAAAACGAAACGGTAATCTCGTTGTTAATGGTTCCAAATGCCGTTGTAGGAATGTCAATGTGTGCATTTCTTTCCAGATTGTGGTAGTGAATATTACGCACTAAAATCCCAGAACCTGAATTCGTTGCTTGTAGTTGAAGTGCTGATCCTCCACCTGTATTGGTGAAACTCACTTCGATGATCAGGTTGTCTGTTCCGTTCCAGACAAATGGCGTATAGAATTGCAAACGGTTTGATCCCGGAACGAAAGAAAAATCATGGAAGTACACTTCTGTAAATCCTGCAAGTTCGGGGTTTGCGGGATCAAGAGAAGTCGCGGCAGTATGCTTAATTTTTATCCGAAGGAAATGTACATTTGCAGCATTGATCGCTTCCAATAACATCCCGTCAATGTTTCCTGCCGACATTCCGGAAGTTGTCATTTCCGAAGCGGTGTACAGGAATTGATGCTTGCCTGATTCATGTTCAGACCCAACGTCGTAATTATTGGTGCCTCCCGATAAAACACCATGCTGTGTTTCGCTGATGACGTTGTTCAGTGTTACCTTCTTCTGGGTATGCTGATAGTAATCGTACAATTCCTGATTCGTATAGTTGAATGAAGTTCCGTCAAACCCTGATATCGTGTGCGAATTTTGGAAGTAACGTACCGAATCAATCTTTGAAGAATCGTGGATGTACGTATTACAGCTGTAATCCCACTCACCGCATGCAACTCCGTTTCCTCCTGATGTGTTCACTGCGCCGTCTTTGCAACGCATATTGTACTTCATGAGGATTTTCTCATATGTCACTCCCGGATCATTCGGGAAACTGATGACGGTATCCCGCCCGTTTGGCGTGTACGTCTGCGCATAGTTAAAGGTCTCCACCAGGATGGTATCTCCGGGGTTCTGCGCTAAGACGATCGCACTGCACGACACGAAAAGTACAGTGAGTAGTGTAGAGGTTATTTTGTTCATAAGAAGTTTTTGAAACGGTTGATTATGCAGGTACAATAATCGTGATTTTCAGGTCAAAAATCAAGGAGAGAGGCCTTGGAAAGCATGTATTCTTGAGTTCCTGTTCAATACTTAACAAAAACATTCTTTGGCTCAGTAAAAAATCGCAGGGCTTCCCATCCTCCTTCACGACCTACACCCGAAGCTTTCATACCACCGAAGGGTGTGCGTAAATCACGAACGAGCCAGGCATTGATCCATACAATTCCTGATTCAATCTTCTCCGCCATGCGGTGCGCTCGCTTCAAATCGGAAGTCCAAAGCGTGGCGCTCAATCCGTATGGGGTGGAATTCGCCATGATGAGTACCTCTTCCTCGGTATCGAATGGTGTGATGGTGACAACCGGTCCGAAAATCTCCTCCTGATTTGTCCGGCAGTCGTATCTCAATCCTTCAATAACTGTCGGACGCAGGTAGTACCCATTTTGATACGGCTCCGGCATTTCCACTCGAACACCACCTGACAATACGGTTCCTCCTTCCTCTTTCGCCAGTTCGATGTAAGAACATACTTTTTCGAGGTGTGCTTTCGAAACAAGAGCGCCCATTTTTGCGTGTGGGTCATCCGGATATGAAACGACGGTTTCGTCTACTCTTTTCACAAATGCTTCCCTGAACTTTTCATAGATCGGACGTTCGACAAAGATGCGCGAACCGCACAGACAAATTTGTCCTTGGTTAGCGAATGACGATCGTAATGTTGTACTCAACATATCGTCAAAATCGCAATCTGCAAAGATGATATTCGGATTCTTTCCTCCGAGTTCCAGCGATAGTTTCTTGAACATGGGAGCGGCCGTTCGGGCGATGTATTCTCCTGTATTGGTTCCTCCGGTAAATGAAATTGCCTTGATTTGAGGATGCTTCACGATTGCATCTCCGGCAGTACCCCCTTCACCGTGCAATATGTTCAGTACTCCCGGGGGCATTCCCGATTCTTTGATCACTTCACCCAACAAGTAGGCAGTATATGGCGTCACCTCCGAAGGTTTTGCAACCACACAATTTCCTGTCGCCAGTGCCGGTGCAATTTTCCAGGAAAATAAGTACAACGGAAGATTCCACGGAGAGATACAACCCACAATTCCAATTGGTTTGCGCAGGGTGTAATTGATTCCCGTTCCTTCCATATGATGAGACTCGGCTGCGAAATGCTCAACTGCTGTTGCGAAAAAATGAAAGTTGGAAACAGCTCTTGGAATATCAACCGCCCTTGCCAATTGCAAGGGTTTTCCGTTATCCCGTGATTCGGCCATGGCAAACTCTTCCCGTCGGCGCTCAATCCCTTCGGAAATCCTGCGCATAATCTCACCTCGCTTCTGAGCACCCATTGATGACCACATTGGAAAGGCCTCGTGCGCGGCTGCAACGGCATTTTCAACGTCTTTTGGTCCTGAATTTGGAATCTGACTGTAAACCGTACCTGTGGCCGGCTCCCAATTGTCGATGTACTTTCCTTCTACCGGATCACAGAAAAATCCATTGATGAAATTCTGAAGTTTTTCCATAGTGTGATGCTTAGCTCTCCAAAGTTAGCAAAAGGTCAGATCAAATACTTGACGAATTCTTCGGAGAAGCGAATCATGTTTTTCACTTCGGCTACTTTCGCCGTTCTGAGAGACTTAAAGATGATCAATGCTTTTCCGTTGCATTCGATGTGATATATTTCCTCCGTTTCCAGGAAGCGAATCAGATCCGGGGTAAAGAGTTGTCGAACAGCCTTTTCATCATCGCCCGTCAAGTAGATGTTATTCGAGAAATTCGGGAAGTCCCTGAAATCAATGTCTTTTTGTCCTGAAAACGAAAGTACGCGCTCAAACAACTTGTCGATAATTCCTTCCTTATCAATCACAAATGATGGAATTTCATTGGGTAGGTGGATCAGTTGAAGCGTTGTTTTATAAACTTCTTTTGAAAGCATCGCTCCTTCATCAAAGACAATATCGCTGATCTCCCAATCTACCTCGGAATCATCAAATGCTCCGGCAATAATATTCTCTTTCGATTCCAGCGGCCGGGAGTTGAAGAAATTGAATTCTGTCAACTCGGACGTATCAATCTGCTCCTCACGTGCAAACGACCAGCGGTTATCAACAGCGATTTGTTTCACACTTTGTTCACGCGGTGATATTTTTCTAATATTCGGAATAATGTGGGTTTTCAGGGCGAGTTTATGGTTGGATGTTGCAATGTGCTCTTCCATACCAACAATCTGTACTTTTCCTCCCGTAAGTCGGTGCATCGGCCTGAATTCCATGAGTTTCTCCTGAAAAGTAAGATCCACGAGGCGCGTTCTTGACAAATCAACTTTTAAATCGGCTCCGGCCGGTACTTTTTCGAGAAGTCTTATCAGTTTCAGAAGAGACAAGAAGTTGGCGACTCCTTTTACTCTGAGTACATAACTCCCGTCTTTGTTTTTCCGAAACGCTGTTCCGGATCGGAATACCATTTGAATGAACTGCGGGATGGACAATCGCGACATCAAAATGTGTGCTAAGAGTGTAACTCCGATTCCTCCCAGAATACCTATCAATGGATTTTTGTACAGTGTAATCAAGATCGTCGACAGCAGGAAAATCATTTGCTCAAGACCTTGCTGATAAACTTCTCTGAACACCCTTGGACTTGCCAGTTTTACCCCCGTTACAACGAGCACAGCAGCCAATGCCGCTACCGGGAAGGTTTGAATCACCGGCAATGCGAACAGAACAAACAGGGCAATGAACAATCCGTGGTAAAAGTTGGACCATTTCGTTTTCGCATTGTTATGAACGTTCACTGTGGATCGAACAATTACATTGAGCACCGGAAGCCCTCCGATTGCTCCGGAAACCATACTTGCGACTCCAACTGCTGTAAGATCTTTGTTCAGGTTTGTTTTACGCTTGTATGGGTCGAGTTTATCCACTGCTTTTGCCGCAGCCAGTGTAATTACAGTCGAAATTAAGTTGATCGAAATCACCGCCATCCAGAACGTTCCTGTCATGGCTTTTGAGAAATCCGGAAAAGCCACGCCATCTATCCAGTTCTCGGGGACATCAATGAGATAATCCTTCGGAGCTTCAAATGTTTTTCCAAATACCGCTATTTCATTTGCTTCCAGGTAGCCGTATAGAAACACGATTGGCACTGCAAGGGCCAATACCCAAACCGGGGCTGGTATGAAGTGGAATACTTTGTAACTGATTTTTGCGTGAAAGATCAGCAGTAGAATGCCGATTCCCGATATGATGGCAATGAAGGGATCAATTTCCGGAATTTTTGAGAAAATATCCGATATGATTTCAATGGTATTCGCTCCATCGGAATTCGTTCCCATTGCCACATGCATTTGCTTGGCGAAAATGATAATTCCAATGGAAGCCAAAACTCCCTGTATCACAGACGATGGGAACACTTCCGCAATTCGACCCAGGCGCAACAATCCTACAACTGCCTGAAGGCCCCCGGCAACGATAATTGCCGCGAGCAAATGCGGAAATCCTTCCATTGGATTACCCGTCGGACTCAGCGCTGCTGCCGAGGCGGCACAAACCGCGATAAGTCCGGCTGCCGGACCGTTTATGGTTAGATGCCCACCTCTGATGAAGGTCGTAAAAACACCTCCAATAACCGTTGTGATGAGTCCGGAGATGGGAGGAAGCCCCATTCCTTTTGCAATGGCGAGTGAAAGTGGTAATGCCACGAGAGCAACCGATACCGCCGCGACGATATCATTCTTCCAGTGTTTCCGGAAGCCCATCCATCCACTATAAGGTATGTCATTTCCCGGAGTTGCCATCCAAAATCCGTTAAAATAACATTATTCTATGAATCTATTCTACAGGATCCCAGCCGAAATTCTTGCCTTTGTCAACAGCAGGAATTCCTTCTATCATCCATTCAGCGGCAGGTGCACCGAGCAAATAGTAATCGAAGAATTGGCGCATTCTTCGGCTCAAATCCCGACGGTTTGCGTCTTCCATCAAATTGTGCTGCTCATCATTATAGTTGAGCATCCATGTGGTTTTACCGAGTCGTTTAAGACCTGTAAACAGCTCGATACCCTGGTACCATGGAACCGCTCCGTCGTTGTCATTGTGCATGATCAACAGGGGGGTTTCTACTTTTGGCAAATGGAACAAGGGTGAATTTTCCACGTAAAGCTCCGGCGCATCCCAAATTGTATGCCCGATACGGCTCTGAGTGCACTCGTATTGGAATTGTCGATTCAGTCCGCTGTTCCAACGAATTCCACCGTATGCCGAGAACATATTGGATACAGGTGCTCCAGCCATTGCTGCTTTGTAACGGTTGGTCATTGTTATCAGTTGAGCGGTTTGATAA
>JAURNA010000013.1 GCA_030830385.1 Crocinitomicaceae bacterium
CACGTTACCTTGCACGTATGCGAGTCATTCTCCAGACACAACCGCACGTTTTTGTGCTTCTCAAATAAAGGAACGAAATTCCGGTATTGTGTCTGCATTTCTTTCTTGTGGTCGACGTGCGGACGGATCGGGCGATGGTACTGCGGAATCTGCCAGTCGAAGTGTTTATGCTGACGAAGTGAGGCTCGCAGGAACATTTTCTGACGACCGAATTTTAGAATTTCCGAATTCAAACTGATGAGATTGACAAGTGTTCCGCCCAGTTGAACATCGTAGTAGATGTTTGTATTCGGAACATCGAAGAGATTGAAAATAGAGCGGTTTGTAATCTCATGATTCCCCCTCGTTACCACCATTGGAGTAAGGCGTCCGTCGGCCGCGGTAGTTAATTCCCAATCCTCGAACCATTCGACCCATTGCTTCGGTGTGTCGAACCCGGTGAAGTCACCGTTGAACAGAACGGCATGAGCCTTGAGTTTAGCCACCATTAGATTCCCTTTTCTCCTTACTGCTGAACGATCTCGCGAATCACCGCCGGCAATGAACGACAGACGTTCCGTGGGAACATCCGGAGCAGTGGAAAAGTAGTACAGTCGCGAAAGGCCCTCGGAATCTTTAACTCGGAAATAGTACCGGGTATTCGGCTGAAGTCCCGATAACCGAACAAAGTGATTGTTCATGTCCTTCGCTTCCACAACGCGAGAAATCGGATGTTTTTGTCCAAACGATTCTGCATGGAACGCAGCTGTATCTATAAGAACAGCCTGCGAATCGCCGCTTTTCTGATGCCAGCCAATCGTAGCTGAAGAAGATGCGTCGGCGTTAAACATGACGCGCATGTAGGCAACTTCGGCTTTTGTGAAAAAGGAAAAGCAGGCAACCGACACGATGGTTAGAAATTTCATGATCAATGAATTAGGTGATAAAGATAATGGAAAGTCAAGATGTGACTGAAATCAGATCATTTTCCAGGAATTCACAAGCGAGTCGGGCACTGTTAAGCGCGAGCGGTATCCCTCCTCCGGGATGGACGGAAACACCGGCGAAATATAGTCGCTGAATGTTTTTTGAAAAGTTTGGATGACGATAGAATGCTGCGTATTTGCTGTTGGATGCATTTCCGTAGATGGAACCGGATTTGCCAGCGTATATCCGATCAATCATCGGGGGAGTGAGAACCTGTTCTACTTCAATAAGATCTTCAATAGACTCTCCTAATTCGTTCGATAATCGTTCCAGAATCCGCGTTCGTGTTTCTGCTACTTCTTTTTCCCAATCCTGACCATTATCGACCGGAGAATTGATCATTACGAACCAATTATCACAACCGTCAGGAGCATCACCTGTTATGTATTTGCTTGTAACATTGACGTATATCGTAGGGTCATTTTGAACAGCTTGCTGCGCGAATATTGTATCAAATTCCTTTTGATAACTATCGCCGAAGAAGATGTTATGCAGATCGAGTTGGTCAAATTTCGTGCGAATTCCCCAATAGAAAACCACTGCAGAGCTGGAAAGCTCCTGATCGAGTACTTTGTGCGGAGCAAACTTGCTGTCAAGTAATCGCTCGTAGGTATAACTAACGTCCATGTTACTCACTACGGCATCGAATGAATAGTTTCCTTTGCTCGTCTCAAGTCCGTTGCATCGATCCTGATCAAGAAGGATGTGTCGCACACGTTCCTTGAAGTGAAATTGAACACCTTTGTTTTTTGCCAGTTCATAAAGGGCATTCGTCACTTGTATCATTCCACCTGCGGGTAGAAATGGAATTTCATTCATTTCCAGATGAGAAATCATGTTGAGCATTGCAGGAGCCCGATACGGATGACTTCCGTTGTAACTGGCAAATCGATCAAACACCTGAACCGTTTTTGGATTCCTGAAGCGTGCTTGATTTTCAGTATGCATCGTACGGGCCAATTTGTACCAGGGCAGACGCACGAGTGCCTTGATCAGTTTCTTGCCAATCAACGATCGTTTCCTGTGAAGAGACTTTTCGATGAATAGCGGCGCAATATGGCGGTAGTTGGATTCCGCTTTTCGCAGATAGCGGGAAACGTTACGGCGGTCTTCGCCTAATTTAATGGCAATTTCTGCTGCAATATCCTCGGGATTCGTTCCCAGTTGGAGTCGAATGCCGTCTGGGAAAAAGTATCGGAATGAATTCTGGGTTTGGACAAGCGGAAATTCAAACGGTTCTCCACAAAAATCAAAGACCTCTTCCAGGTAATTGAGTCCTGTGAGAACCGAAGGACCCCGATCGAATTGATACGGACCTAATTGAATACGATTGATTTTCCCACCCGGGAATTCATTGGCTTCGAAGACATGAACCTCGTACCCCCGGTGAGCCAACCGAGCGGAGCATGCCAATCCGGCGACTCCTGCGCCAATGATTCCAATTCGTGGCTTGGACATTAGTCCACGATGTTAATCGATTCGATTTCGTCTCCCTCAGTAATGTCGTCAACAACGTCTACACCTTCTACTACTTTTCCAAAACATGTGTGATTTCCATCCAGATGGGCAGTGTTGTCACGCGAATGACACACAAAAAACTGAGACCCTCCTGTATTTCTTCCCGCATGAGCCATGGAAAGAACACCGCGATCATGGTATTGATTTCCTCCAGTTAATTCGCAGTCGATTTGGTAACCCGGTCCTCCCGTTCCCGGCATTCCCTCTGATCCGGTACGCGAATTGGGACACCCACCCTGAATGACAAAGTTTGGAATAACACGGTGCCATTTCAACCCGTTGTAAAACCCTTCGTTGGCCAATTTAGCAAAGTTTGCCACTGTTTTTGGCGCGTCATCCGTGTATAGGTCCACGGTCATTGATCCTTTGTTTGTTCTTATAATCGCTTGCATCTCGTTTTTTTTCGACAAAGATAAAGGGATTGAGGGGAACGTTTACAAACGTTGGATTTATTCTACTTTTGCGTATGCGGAAACGAATATTCCATCGTTCGGAAACCGGACTGTTTTCCGGCCATCAATGCAATCTGGCGGACCAGAGTGACGCGCTTCTTCCTTTTTTGAACCGGAAGTTTTCAAAAGATGCATTTGCCGATCAGATCCGGGAAAAATCTTCACAGTTTACACCGGAAGATCGCAAACGATTGCAGACTGCTCTCAGGAAACAGTACGAAGGGATTGATTCCAACGAGGCTGTTCAGAAGAACATTGATGCTCTGAGTCGGGAGAGAACCTGGACGGTTACAACCGGGCATCAGTTGACATTGTTGTGTGGTCCGTTGTTCTTTGTTGAGAAAATCCTTGATGTCATTCGCATGGCAGAGGAGTTGGCAAAAGCCTATCCGGACGAAACATTTGTTCCCGTTTTTTGGATGGCTTCCGAAGATCATGATTTCGAAGAAATTCAAACCATACGGATTTTCAATCAGACGTTTTCTGCTGATTTTGCTTCAACAGGAGGTCCGGTTGGTCGGTTTAACACCGAACATATCGCTGCAATTCGTGACAGGATACTGGGATTGTTTCGAGAGGAACAGCGCGAAGAAATTGATCCGTTACTGGCCAGCTATCAGGGAACAAATCTGGCACAGGCAACGCGAAATTTTGTTGAACATCTTTTCGGTCGATTTGGGCTTGTAATTGTGGATGGGGATGATGCGGAATTGAAGTCTTCATTCGCATGTACGATGAAGCAGGAATTGGACACTTCGTTCGTTCAGAAATCGGTGGAGTCTACAAACAAAGAACTTGAAGCCATCGGAGTTTCGCCGCAGGTATTTGTGCGCGATGTCAACCTGTTCTACATCCGTGACAACAATCGGGTCAGAATTCAGAAGAGCTCAGAAGGTTTTACTGCGGATGGAGTGAACGATTGGTCGAAGGAAGAAATGGAGCAACTTGTCGGATCTTCACCGGAATCGGTATCTCCGAATGCATTGATGCGCCCGCTTTATCAGGAAACGGTTCTTCCAAACCTGTGCTACGTAGGTGGAGCTGGTGAATTGAATTACTGGCTGCAGCTCAAGCGAGTATTTGAAGAAGCCGGAGTGGTGTATCCGCTGATTAAGGTACGGAATTCAATTATGTGGATCGATTCTCCAACAGAGAAAAAGTTGGGGAAATTGGGGGCAGATCTGGCAGAAGCTTTCCAGGATACAGAAGAATGGAAGAAGAGTTTTCTTGCCAAGAACGCGGGTGATCAATTGGACCATTCGGGACTTGATGCACTGCTCGAACGCTTTCGGAGAGAACTGGGAGAAGTGCTGGGAGACGATCCCGGAACCCTCAATTATCGGGAGTCAGAGGTTCGTCGTTTTGAGAAACAATTGGAAGGAATAAAAACCAAAATCGTAAGGGAAGCAAAAGCGCGTCATGACCAGAGTATGAAACATATTGAATCTGTACGCGACCGACTGTTCCCTGATGGAGGTTTACAGGAGCGTTCGGTTCACCTGCTGTCTATTTGCGCCGACGGAGGTGTTGCCCGGCGAATAAACGGTATTCACCGGTGCATCGAACCGTTTCAGAGTGATTTGATAGCCATAGTTGAGACCGAGGAAATAAATGGAAGCAATTAGCGTTTGATAGCTAGTTTGAGAGGAATGCAGCGATTACTGTTATGTGTGTTATTGATAGTGGGGGTTCATGCCCGGGGACAAGTCCTTGTGAAAGGCTTCTGCACCGACAAGCGCGGCAAGGCCATGGTGGGAGTGGAAGTTTATTCACTCGATGCCACACCCAGAACGGTGTATTCCGATCAGGAAGGTCGCTTCGAACTCGTTTATCGCGGATTCCCTGACTCCGTGGAAATTTCATTCAATAGCCTGGAAACCGAAATCATCCGAAAAGTGGAGATCGAAAAAAATGAAACGGACATCGGAAGAGTTACGTTTCCATTTCAAGTTGAAGACGGTGGTCAGGTGACGTACAAAATTGATCCGCCGGATGATCTTCCTTCCATTCCTTTTGATGATCTTCAGAATATCCCCAATCCGAGCGTAGGGCGATATTTGGCTCTTACGGCAGGGGGAGTGACCTCGAATAATGAATTAACAACCAATTACAACGTTCGAGGTGGAAACTACGACGAGAACCTCGTTTACGTAAATGGTTTTTTGGTATACCGTCCGTTCTTGACGCGATCCGGGCAGCAAGAAGGAATGAGTTTTATTCATTCGGCACTCGTGCAATCCATTCGTTTTTCGGGTGGAGGATTCGACGCGAGGTACGGCGATAAACTCTCTTCCGTTTTGGACATTACCTACAAAACTCCCACATCCTTCAACGGGTCACTCATGGCCTCTCGGCTCGGTGTGGAATCCCATGTTGAACAGCGCGTGAATCCACGGTTTAGTTATGTGGCCGGCGCACGATACCGCTCGAATGGATATCTTCTGAATGCACTCCCGGCAAAAGGAGCGTACAATCCGGTTTTCTGGGATGGACAAGTATTGACGGAGTATGCGATTACAGAAAACCTGATTTGGTCAAATTTGGTTCACTTTTCATCCAATAACTTCCGGTTCATTCCGCAAACACAGCGAACGGATTTTGGCACGGCAAACGAGGCTTATTCCTTCGTTATTTATTTCGAAGGTCAGGAGCAAACCCGTTTCCGAACGATGATGGGAGGAACCTCCCTGAAATGGAAAGCATCGAAAAAGACCCAGTTGGATTTTTATGCAACAGCCTTCAATACAGACGAGCGCGAATATTTTGACATAGAAGGACAGTATTTCATCAATGAATTGGAAACAGACCCTTCGAAGGAAGAATTCGGGGATTCCATTTCCGTTGTAGGCGTAGGAACGTTTCTGGATCATGCAAGAAATCGTCTCAATGCAACCATTTTTAACATATATCACCATGGAGAACATGTTTTCCGCGAAAATTTCAAGGATGATGAGCGTCTTCAATTCCGAAAAAATACCCTGACATGGGGCGTGAATGCGCAGATGGATGATTTTTCCGATCGATTGAGCGAATGGAGCATGGTAGACTCCGCCGGCTACTCCGTTCCGCAGAACACCCCGGATAAAGTGGTACTATTCGAAACGATCAAAGGAGACCTTGCGCTTCAGTCGCAGCGATATACATCCTTTTTTCAGCTCAATTCAACCTGGTCGAACAACAAGAAAGATACACTCGTTCAAATCGAGAAAAAGTACAAAAACAGGTACAAGAAAAAGTACACGCGGGTTTTTACCGATACCATTCGTCAGTCTCCGTCTCGCTGGACTTTTACCGTTGGAACACGTGCCGGGTATACGACGGTGAACCGGGAGCTGTTCATTACCCCTCGTACGGCAGTAACGTTCTCTCCGCGTGCATACATGGTCAGGGACTCTTCCGTAGTTCGCAGAAACGTACTGTTCCGATTGGCAACAGGATTGTATTATCAACCTCCATTTTACCGGGAACTCAGAACATTTGATGGTCAATTGAGAACGAACATTCGAGCGCAAAAATCCGCGCATTTTGTTCTTGGTTCCGACGTGTATTTCGACATGTGGAGCAGGGAAGTACCCTTCAAGTTTACAGCAGAGGCATTTTACAAGTATATGTGGGACGTCAATCCATACGAAATTGAAAATGTTCGAACGCGTTATTATGCACACAATGATGCCGTAGCCTATGCGTGCGGGTTGGATTTAAATGTCAATGGCCAGTTTGTAGAGGGAGTTGAATCCTTCTTCAAACTCGGTTTTTTATCGACGCGGGAGGACATCCTGAACGATTCGTATTGGGAGTTCTACAACGAAGCCGGAGAACGAATTATTTTTGGTTACAGTGAAGACCAGCAAGTAGTTGATAGTGCTGAGGTTTTTCCGGGATACATCCCAAGACCAACCGATCAGTGGGTGAATTTCGGTGCACTCATTCAGGACCGAATGCCAAATTACGAGAGCTTTACCGCTCAGGTTGGGATTCAGTTTGGGTCACCACTTCCATACGGTCCGCCTGATTTTGAGCGCTACAAGGATACGCTTCGTTTGCGTTCATACTTCCGCGTCGACCTGGGGATGTCATATGATTTCCTGTACAAGGATCGTGGAAAGGACAACTTCTGGTCGAGAAACTTTGAGGATGCTTTGCTTTCGTTTGAAGTGTTCAACCTTTTGGGAGTAAACAATGTCCTGTCCAAACAATGGGTGCAGGATGTACAAGGAAAGTATTACTCCATCCCCAATTACCTTACCCAAAGGCGTTTCAATCTGAAGTTGATTCTTCGTTTTTAGAAGGTCGGTTCCAGAGGATTGGACCCGAAATGAAACGAACCCAACCTTCCGGGATCGACCAGCTCGGGGAAAATAGATGTCAATTGGCTGGTGAGTGCTTGTTGTACTGAGCGGATCACCAAAGTGCTGCGCGAAAGCTGAACAGTGACAAATGAATAGATAGCATCGTGATGGTAACAAGACACACATAAGTTACGAAAATGGCTCTGCAAGGACGAATAAGTCTGCTCCATCCATCGTCGTAAAACGCGAATCGTAACCAATTTGTACGAATCAACCCTCAGTCTGTATCCACGTTTCTTTCTACATATCGGATGACTGCCTTTGCAATGTCGATTCCCGTGGCTTCCTCAATGCCTTCTAGTCCCGGAGAAGAATTGACTTCCATAATAAGCGGCCCGCGTTTCGATTGAAGCATATCCACACCGGCAACGC
>JAURNA010000122.1 GCA_030830385.1 Crocinitomicaceae bacterium
TAAAATTGTGAAAAAGCTCAATGGCTCTTGCTACCACAAATGCATCAGGATGAATATCACTAAATAATTCATTTCCCATCATACACATCACCGGACGAATACGCTTACCACCCAATTGCATGAAATACCGCAACGGTTCATAGAGATTGTGGGGTTCTTCGGGAAAAGAAAGTGTTGAAACTCCCTCTTCTATAAGTTGGGTATATGGTTTAATTTGCTTCACTTCACTATTTCAAAATACTCATGAGGTACTCACCGTATCCACTTTTCATAAGAGGGGCCGTCAGTTCTTTGAGTTGATCGGCATCGATAAATCCATTTCGATAGGCGATTTCTTCAATGCATCCTACCTTCAGCCCTTGACGTTCTTCAATGACCTGAACAAATTGCCCGGCCTGCATGAGTGACGGGAACGTTCCCGTATCCAACCAGGCAGTTCCCCGGCTCAATACAGCAACCTTCAGCTGGCCTCTCCGCAGGTACTCGGCATTTACATCAGTGATTTCATATTCTCCACGAGCCGAAGGTTCGAGGTTTTTCGCGATTTCAACTACGGAGTTATCGTAAAAGTACAATCCGGGCACCGCAAAATTCGATTTGGGTTGAGTTGGCTTCTCTTGGATGGAAACCGCGTTCATTTCATCGTCGAATTCAACGACTCCATATCGATGTGGGTCCCTTACATGATAGGCATATACCACACCGCCAATTGGATCAATGTTTTCCTTCAGAAACTCTCCCATTCCGACACCGTAGAAAATGTTGTCTCCGAGTATAAGGGCAACTTTCTCATCTCCGATAAATTCTTTTCCGATCACGAACGCCTGAGCCAGGCCATTTGGTACTTCCTGAACCTTGTACTCAAACCGGCAGCCGAGTTTTGATCCATCCCCCAGCAATTTTTTGAAATTGGGCAAATCGTGGAGTGTTGAAATGATCAGTATTTCGCGGATACCAGCGCTCATCAACGTCGATAACGGGTAGTAAATCATCGGTTTGTCATAGATGGGCATGAGCTGTTTGCTGACAGCTAATGTGAGTGGGTGTAAACGAGTACCAGACCCGCCGGCCAGTATGATTCCTTTCATAGGACAGTGGTTTTAGCAGTTTGCAATTTACGATTCTTCGTCTTCTGGTGATTCGACGGTTTCAGATTCTTCCGTTTCGGTTTGTAGATCGAGACCTTCCCAATCAATGTCGCTTTCTTCTGAATATGCATCAAAGAACGGCTCTGTAAATGAGCGCGTTGTCAATCGGCGCTCAAGTGAGAGCAAGAGGCTTGGCAGAACCACGAGATTCGTGATCATCGCGATGAGAAGTGTCAATGAAATGAGTAATCCAAGCGCCTGAGTTCCTCCGAATTGCGAGAAGCTAAACATGGAGAATCCACAGAACAACACAATGGACGTATAGAACATTCCAAGCCCTGCTTCGCGAATGGCAAGAATAACGCAAGCCTTCAAGTCCCAACGGCGACTTTTCAGCTCCAAGCGGTACTTTGCCAGGTAGTGAATTGTGTCATCCACGGAAATGCCAAAGGCGATACTGAATACAAGAAGCGTTGAAGGCTTCAGAGGAATTCCGAACCACCCCATAATTCCGGCTGTAACCAACAGCGGAATGAAATTCGGGATGAGCGAAACCATTACCATTCGCCACGATCGGAACAGAATGGCCATCAGAATGGCAATTGCAAAAATGGCGAAGAGCAGACTCGTGAGAAGGTTAATCACGAGGTATTTGGTTCCTTCCGAGGCTACGATGGACGCTCCGGTTATGGTCACGTCAAAGTATTCGGTATCAATTCCTTTGCGAAGAATCTTTTTGAAATCCTTATCCGAGTAGTGCGGCTTCAGGAAACGTTCCGGATTTTCGTTGTAGGCCATATCATCATCATCGTTTTTGATGTAATGATGCGCCACGGCGTTTTTGATATTCGTGAAATTCCCGAACAACGAGTCGATGTAGTTCTTCTTTTGCTGGTTCGCATAGAGCGAGTAGAATTTTTCGATTTTCTTTCTGTTCGGGTTGAGAATGGTATCAATCTCAATCAACATGGAATCTTTCTTCGCACTGACTTCATACGAACCGATGTCTCTCATTTGAGCCCGAATTCGCAATACACGATTTGCCGTATCGATAAGTTCATTAACCGTCAGTGCTGAGTTGTTTGAGTTGGTGATGATCGAACTGTCTATGTAGCGCTTGAGTAACGATAACTTACGCATGCTGGTCACCAGCCGGTACTGCGTAGAATCGTTATCGTGATACGCCATGTTTGCGGTTTTCAATACATCCACGAACGACATCATTTTAGTAAATAGTGTGTCCTTCGAATAGGTGTTTTGAATGGTTTCAATAGACTGAAGCGTATGTTTCTTCCGAAGCCGGCTTTGCTCTTTGTAATCGACAAGAATTTCGATTGGAACGGACCCTCCAAAGTTGTCCTGGATAAATTCTACGTCCTGGATAATCTGGTGACCATCCGGTAAGTCGCTCGTAAGGTTTCCCGTTGCTTCGATTCGCATTAACCCAATGATGCTGAGAACCATGATGAGTACTGTTGTCAGGTACACCCAACCGCGATGGTTTGCCGCAATGTTTACGAGCCCGTCCAACAAACCAACCGCAAGCCTTCTCTCCAAATGTTTTAGGTGACGCTGCTTGGGTGTTTTGGACAGCGAAACGATGATCGGGAGGATGCAGATCGAGAGTGTGAATACGAGGATGATATTGATCGACGCACTAATTCCAAATTGCATCAGCTTTGGTGAATTCGTTGTAACGAATGTGAGGAATCCGAGTGAGGTAGTCAGGTTGGTAAGAAAGGTTGCCGTACCGATCTTTTGGATCACACGGGTCAGCGCCTTTACCTTATTTCCATGCTCCTTGACCTCCTGATGATATTTGGTAAGCAGAAATATACAGTTTGGTATCCCGATTACAATCATCAGCGGAGGAATCAACGCCATGATGATGGTGAGATGGAAACCAAGCAGGGCAATCGCCCCCATGGACCAAATCACCGCAACAAATACAACGAGATTGCAGATGAATACGGCTCTGAAGGATCGGAAAAACAGAAACAGAAGCACTGATGATACGATGATTAGCAGAGCGACGAAGA
>JAURNA010000123.1 GCA_030830385.1 Crocinitomicaceae bacterium
AACATCATTCGTGTTCACAGTTTGATCTATTTTTTCTCGTGGGGGATTCCGTTTATTCACCTCATGGTCTTCTGCCTCATTTCACTCATAGGCTGCTCATTGTTGTATCTCTCCTTTCGGGATCGGTCGAGTTGGAAGTCCGGGGAAATGTTTTCTCTGTTTTTTTTCCTTCCGACCATCTTTTTCTTCTCGTCAGCTGCAATGAAGGAAGTATTTATCGTCCTGGGAATTGGGATGTTGACATTCGCTTTATGCGGCAAGCACTCAACCATAAAGCGCATCATATACCTTGTACCTGCACTCCTTCTCATGCTGGGATTCAAACCCTACGTTCTGGTTTGCCTGTTACCTGCCCTATTTGCATACGGATTATACAGGGCTTTGCCTCGTTTCAAATTGGCAGGATCCATTACAGCACTCCTTGCAACGTTGGTACTTATCGTATTTCTTTTTCCTCAACAAACCAACAAAGGAGCCTTATACATAGCCCGAAAAAACTGGGATTTCAACAACTTAGGAAGAGGTGGCGTTCATGCACTTACGGAGGAAGGATTTTTCTGTATAACCCAAGAACAGGAGAGTTGCTACACCCTGAAAAACAACATCATTTATTTTAAGGAGAACTGCAACGCATTGTTCATTGAAAAAGGAAATCTGACGCTTCCACGGGACTCCATCGCACGAAAAGGTACGTCATACGCGTTGTATTTTAAAGGAACCGGAGCCGGAAGTTTTATCGAAACGCCCTTGTTGGATGGAACGGTTGCCGATCTTTTCAAAACACTGCCCAATGCCTTGTTCAACGCATTGATTCGACCGTTTCCCTGGGATCCGGGAAGCTGGCCAAAAGTTTTACTGTTTTTTGAAACATTGTTTCTGATCGTGATGATTGTTCTGGCCATTCGCAATCGATCTGTATTAACCGTGCCCGACCGCAGCCTCATTCTTGCCCTCATCATTTTCATCGTTTCATTAGCCGCCATAATTGGCTGGGTAACTCCGGTTCTCGGTGCCATCGTTCGATATCGATTGCCAATACACATTGCGACTCTCATCATTTGCTTCACGCTCTTATCGGTAAATTCACGCAGCGAAACCGGATCCGGAAGTTAATTCTCCTGATTGCATTTTTCTTTCAACGCGCACCAGGCATCGAGAACTTCATTGATGGACCCGTACGTGTTTCCCCGAATCGCCAGTAATTCATCCTCGGTAAACCAATCAGCCTTCGTAATGCCCTCTTTTTTCTGAGGTTTTGTCTTCTTACCACCGGTATAGTTCAGCACAAACCAGTGGGTTCGTTTCAGTGCGCTTTTCTCCTTCCACTTCATGATGTGGTAGGTCACAACAAGTGGTTGTTCAATCAAATGCCCCATAATACCACATTCTTCCTCAATTTCACGAACGGCTGCATCTTCCCTGGATTCTCCCGGATCAATTCCCCCCTTTGGAATATCCCAGAGTCCTTTTCGCTTAATGACAAGAAACTTCTGTTTTCTTCTCACCAATCCTCCGGCTGCTTCCAATTTATGATAGGGTTCAAAGATTCGTTTGAACGACTTATCCACATTTTTACATGCAATTTGCAAAGGACGATCCATGCTTACATCCTCCATTAGAGCCTTGACATCCCTTCGAAAACGAACAACTTCCTTTGCACGAACGACAGGAAAATCATCCATTACATCCTCTTTTTGAACAAAAAGAACCGGCTTATGATCAACAAATACTTTGTACATTTGCATTCATGGTTTTGAACGAAGATAAAGGGCTAAAAGTAGCAGAATTTTTGTTACAGGTGAAAGCCGTCAAACTGCAACCTCAGGCCCCATTCACATGGGCTTCCGGAATTAAATCTCCCATATATTGCGACAATCGAATCACCCTCTCGTATCCGAATGTTCGGACGTTTATCCGACAGGCTTATGCGGAGGCAGTCATTGACAATTTTGGTAAGCCGGATATCATTGCAGGTGTTGCCACAGGAGGGATTGCACAGGGCGCTCTCGTTGCACAGGAAATGGGACTTCCGTTTATTTACGTTCGTGACAAAGCCAAGGGACACGGAATGGGAAATCAAATTGAAGGTTACTTCGAACAAGGCCAGAATGTAATAGTCATCGAAGATCTCATTTCCACGGGAGGTAGCAGTTTAAAAGCTGTTCAGGCATTGCGTGAAGCAGGATTGAACGTAAAAGGTTTGATCGCAATTTTCACGTATGGTTTTGACATTGCCCACAAAAATTTCAACGAAGCTGAGTGCCCGTACGTAACGCTCTCGAACTACGATATTTTAATTGAGAAAGCCGTTCAATCAAACCTGATTTCTACGGAGGATGAACTTTCATTGCAGCTATGGAGAAAATCACCTGCTGACTGGAAACGATCAAAATCATGACAATAGACAGCCAAAAAGTACAAATCACCGCTGATCAGCAGACCATCGCAGACTTTTTATCAGATGCTCAGAACCTCATCCATTTGCTGCCTCAGGATAAGATTACAGACTTCAAAGCAGACGCAAATCAGTGCTCATTCAAAGTCCAGGGAGGAATTACGATCTCTTTGGTCGAAGATGGAACTGACGGCCCATCTCAACTCTTCCTGAAATCAGGAGATGCATCTCCTTTCCCCTTTCGACTCACCATTCACACGGCTCCCAACAAGGGAGGCACAGAAGGATACATCCACTTTGAAGGGCAGGTAAACCCGTTCATGAAAATGATCGTTGAAAAGCCTTTGACCCACTTATTCGATTATATGTCGAACAAATTGAAGGAATACTACGCTTAACCCAACCAGCGAATCTCCCCCATTGAATATTCACAGATTTCACCCCTGCGCTCTACCCGGAGATGCCCACTCTCGGCGATTCCAAGGATGATTCCTCTGAACTGCCCCTGATCATCTTCATAGCTCATCTCAGTTCGATATCCACTTAACACATCCAAATAGTCCGAAGTTAACGGATCGGGTACAGCTCTGTAATAATCATACGCCTGATTCAAATAAAACAACAAACTATCGAGTACCTTGTTGAGATCCAGCTCCTTCCCCAATTCATTTTTCATACTGGTAGCCGCAAATCCTCTGAAGCTTATTTGATTGATGTTGAGACCAATTCCGACAATGCTCTGCTGAATGGTACTTCCCATCACCTGATTCTCGATGAGCATCCCGCAAATCTTTTGTCCGTTTACCAGAATATCATTGGGCCATTTGATCTTTCCTTCCAACCCGACAGATGAAAGGTACTTTATGACACCCAAATTCATAATTTTTGATAAAATGAACTGATTGGTCACTGACAGACTGACATTTTCCAGAAAAAGACTGAATGTCAGGTTTTTACCTCGCTCCGAATCCCAGCTCCTGTGCATTTGTCCCCTGCCTTCGGTTTGATTCTCTGCCATTATTACAGTCCCGGAAACCAATTTTCCCGCTTTCGCGAGACTGGCAACATAATTGTTCGTTGAAGAAGTATCACTGAGGCGAATGATTGTGTTGCCGAAGTGCATAATGTATTTTTGGTGGTTCGATCTGCTAAAAATACACTTTTACAGAATTTAAGGTTAGTTTTGTGCGGACATTTATGCCTATGACAGATACCCTTCAGGACAACGATTCTCAGATCCTCTGCAATGCAATTGTAGAAGGAATGCAGGAGAACAAAGCAAAGGACATTGTCGTCTTAGACTTAAGGGAAATTGGAAATGCAGTCTGTGACTTTTTTGTCATCTGTAGTGGAGACTCATCTACTCAGGTCGACGGAATTAGTTCATCGGTTGTTCGCCATACGCGTAAGGTTCTGTCAGAAAAACCATGGAGTGTAGAGGGCAAAGCGAATCGAGAGTGGGTCTTGATGGACTATGTGAGTGTGGTTGCCCACGTGTTTTACAAGGAAACGCGTGCATTCTACGACCTGGAAGATCTCTGGGCAGATGCCAAGCGAACTGACATTCCTAAATTTGAATGAACATGGAAGAAAATAGCAGTAAGAAAAAGAAGAAAAGTCCATTTTCCATTTATTGGGTATACGCAATCATTGGAATTGCCCTGATCGGATTCAATCTTTTCATGGTTTCATCACAGTCGGTGGAAATTCGTCACCTTCAGAGTTTTTACGACCTGGCCGAAGAAGGCCACGTGGAAAATGTTGTGATTGTAAACCGATCCCGACTCGACTTTGAGTTGAACAAGGCGGGGCGTGATGGACTGAAAAACCGGGAAGGAGCAGATTTTGGCGAAATGCGTGAGGCACTCAAGAACGGAAAGAGAATCGGAAACAACGAATTTATTTTTTCGGCACAAATCCCCAGCATACACACTTTCGAAGAAAAGATGAGTAAAATCAACGATTCACGTGTTGCAGAAGATAAGTCTAAAATCCTGTATGGATCTATCGAGGAGCACAACTACCTCGGATCAATCTTAGGATTTTTGTTGCCCATCATCATCATTCTGGCCATTTGGTTATTCCTGATGCGCCGTATGACCGGTGGAGGTGGTGGCGGACCGGGAAGTCAGATTTTCAACATTGGAAAATCACGGGCAAAGCTGTACGAAAAAGGCAAGAATACAAACGTTACGTTTGAAGACGTAGCCGGATTGAAAGAGGCCAAGGAAGAAATCGAAGAGATTGTTGAATTCCTTAAACACCCACAAAAATACACGGAGCTCGGAGCGAAAATTCCTAAAGGAGCATTGCTTGTAGGACCTCCGGGAACCGGTAAAACCCTTCTTGCCAAAGCAGTTGCAGGAGAAGCCAAAGTACCGTTCTTTTCCTTATCAGGTTCTGATTTTGTGGAGATGTTCGTTGGAGTTGGAGCCTCTCGTGTGAGGGATTTGTTCAAGCAAGCGAAAGAAAAATCACCGTCCATCATCTTCATTGATGAAATTGACGCGATCGGTCGTGCCAGAGGAAAAAACAACAGCTTTGGTTCAAACGACGAGCGTGAGAATACACTCAACCAGTTGCTCACGGAAATGGATGGTTTCGGAACCAATTCCGGAGTGATCATTATCGCAGCGACCAACCGTGCAGATGTGCTGGACAATGCACTGTTGCGTGCCGGTCGTTTCGATCGACAGATTTATGTGGACATGCCAGATTTGAACGAGCGAAAAGAAATCTTTTTGGTTCACCTGAAGCCCCTCAAACTGGAAGAAGACCTCGACATTGATTTCCTTGCGAAGCAAACGCCGGGATTCTCCGGAGCTGACATTGCCAACCTGTGTAACGAGGCCGCATTGATTGCAGCGCGTAAGAACAAGAAATCGGTTGACAAACAAGATTTCCTCGATGCAGTAGACCGTATCGTAGGTGGATTGGAAAAGAAAAACAAAATCATTACGAAGGAAGAAAAACGTGCGATTGCCTTCCATGAAGCCGGTCACGCCACAACTTCCTGGTTGCTGGAACACGCGCATCCACTCGTAAAGGTCACCATTGTTCCGCGCGGAAGATCGCTGGGTGCAGCCTGGTATCTGCCGGAAGAACGAAGCATTACGACAACCGAACAGATTCTGGACGAGGTGTGCAGTGCGCTAGGCGGACGTGCAGCAGAACAATTGATCTTCGGAAAAATCAGTACAGGTGCCTTAAGTGACCTCGAGAAAGTTACGAAACAAGCCTATGCAATGGTATCTGTTTTCGGACTGAATGAGAAAGTGGGTAACATCTCTTTCTACGACTCACAAGGTAACAACGCCTTTACGAAACCGTATTCGGATCACACCGCTCAGGTAATTGATGAGGAAGTAAGCAAAATGGTCGAAGAACAGTACGATCGTGCACTTAAAATTCTCTCGGAAAACAGAGATAAACTCACACAACTGGCAGAAAAACTGCTTGAGAGCGAGGTGATTTTCAAAGAAGATTTAGTTGCTATCTTTGGTGGCAGGCCGTGGGATTCGAAAGCGGAAGAAACAAAAGAGGAAACATCCGAAATTGAGCGTGCGGAGTCAGTGGAATCCGCTCCAGCGATTTCACCGGAGGAAACTCAAGAAATTTCGTCGGAAGAAACCCCTGAGCTCAGCAAAGAAAGCGATGAAACTGATACGACGTATTCGGAGCAGGCTGATGAGCCTGAGGACGAAGCTGGTAAATGAGCCAGCTTGGATCACCGTATATCAGTCGATGGAGGCATATTCAATTGAGATCAGAAAATTGGCACTGGAGGATGAAGGCATCAAAACGCTGACATTCAACCAGCGGGATTCTTCGTACAATGCTTTCGGCTATATCTACCTGCAAGTTCATCAAAAAAATGTTGAGCGTGCCAACGAAATCCTAAAACTCATCTATGAGTAAGTTGATTACAAGGGCGGTTACGGGCACAGTGTTCATCGGATTGATTCTTGGAAGCCTCTGGTTTCATCCCCTGACGGCGGCCGTTGTTTTCGGGATATTTATGATCATCGGAATTCAGGAGTATCACACCTTCTTTGCGAAGAGTGAGCGGGTTGAAACGGCTGCAATTGGTAGCATGATCATGGCCTCTCTGAGCTTCACGATCTTTGTTCTCTACCTGCACGATGTCCTGCCGTTCGGTATGCTCGCATTGATACTTCCTGTTGTTTTCGGAACATTCATCAGCGAACTTTGGCGGAAGAAAAAAGACCCGGTGATGAACATGGCAACCCAGGCTTTCATGTTCATCTACATCGTGATACCATTTTCTATACTGGCTTATCTTGCCGTGCACTTCATGAATGGAATCTCCATTGTAATTGGGTTGTTCCTGCTGGTATGGACCAATGATACTTTCGCTTTTTTGACTGGAAAGTTGTTAGGCAAAAACAAGATGTTCCCGAGAATTTCTCCGAACAAAACCTGGGAGGGTACAATCGGTGGATTTGCATTTGCTGTAATCGTTGGAGCCACCATCGGTTGGTTTACTTCTCGCCTTGATTTTTGGGTCGTTACAGCTTGCATCGTTGCTCCAAGTGCCGTTTTAGGCGATTTATTGGAATCCATGATGAAACGTCACTTCGAAGTAAAGGATTCCGGAACACTGCTTCCGGGTCACGGAGGCGTGCTCGATCGCTTCGATGCAACCTTGTTTGCAGCTCCCTTTTTCCTGGCATGGGATGCCATTTATCTTGCGTATATTTACTAGTATGAAACTACACCGCGAAGGTTACCTCATCATGATGACCGGACTGTTGATCTTGTCCGGAGTTCAAGTGGGAAACTACTTTCTTTTTCAATGGACCGGATGGCTTTGGCTGTTCATTCTTTTGAGCCTGGCAGCA
>JAURNA010000014.1 GCA_030830385.1 Crocinitomicaceae bacterium
AAGTCAACTGGCGAATTACAATTAATTCCTGTTTCTCCGGTGCCAATAATTTTGAAATCAAGGATTTTGAAGTGCTCCCCGGAAGAGGCAACGTAGCAGCAATGGGGATGAATGGTGAAATTGCCTTCTTCTCATCGGGTGAACTCACATGGAAGAAGAGCATTCAGGATCGTTTTACGGGTGATCTACAACTCATCGATCTGCACGGAAACGGCGAGAAATATATACTGGTAAGCACAGAAGACACCATATACGTCTGGGATAAATCCGGCAATTCGCCAACGGGCTTCCCGATCACATTGGAAAATCCGGCAACAAGCGAGGTCAAATTCTATCGCTGGAGGGGAAAAAGTTACTTTTTGGTGGCCAACAATGGTGAAATTACTCAGTTCAACGCCAAAGGTGGAGAGTTGAGAATTTTCAAAACTCAGGTCAATCCGAAATCTCAAATTAGCGTTTGGGCGAGTCAAAATCGTCTGTTTGCAGGCTTCCATGACGGTGCCCAATTTGAAATGTACGACATGGATCGGCAGCGTAAACATCGCGTGTTTGACCTTCCCGACGGGCTAATGCCAGCGAAAGTCCCCAACCAGATTTACCACTACGGACTATTGGACGGAACTCTCTGTCGTTTCGATCAGAAAGGGGGTAAAATGACATTCGAGAAGTATCCGAAATCCTCGCTTCTCACCATCGATCAATCCGGAGCCGCTCCCGTTGTATTGATTCAGTCGGTAAATGAAGTCCACCTCATTAATCAAGAAGGAATTCCATTCGGTGAAATCCGTCTTCCATTTAATGAAATCGGCGCAATATCCTGTAATCAGTTGCCTTCGGGAAAAACCTTAGTGGGCATTGTAGACGGATTGGAGAATAATGTATATTTGTATCAAGTTGATGGCACGAGTCTTATTCCCAATGCTTTGGAAGGACAGAAAAAAGTTCGAATAACGTCCGAGGGGGTACAGTTGAGGATAACGACAATTGTCGGTCAGTTCATAACTGAGTATTTTGAACAATAAACTGCTAATTAACAACAAACTACTAATACACGAACATGAGAACGATTCAATCGATCCTACTCAGCGCATCCATCGCCCTGGGACTTCATTCATTTGGTCAAAATTATCTGGGACTTACCGGAAGTAATTACGGAGGTGTGATGAACACTGACTTGCAACCTGCAAGCTTTGTGGATGGCCGATTTAAAGTGGATATTAACCTTGGAAGTGTGAACTTCGGAGCCTGGACAAACGCTGCTTATCTTTCGACCACGAACATGCCGAAATGGTGGATAAAATCTTTTAAACCTGACGTGGTAGGAGAAGAAAAAGTGTATCAAGTTGGTGGAACGAACCCTCACAACGACTGGATTCTTCCTGATTCTACATTCATAGAAAACAACATTGTAAAGAGCTATGGGTTAACTACTGACAAAACGATTGGTATTTACAATAACATTCAGGTCGATGCACTGAACTTCATGTTCCACATCAACCGAAACATTGCCGTTGGATTCTCGGGTAAATTCCGCTCAATTACCAATCTTGACGACATTGACCCTAAATTGGCAATTCTCGCTGAAAATGAGTTAGAGGTAACGGAACTGTGGAATCAACAATTCAATGAATCCCTTCTGGACCTCAACCACATGAGTTGGATGGAATACGGACTGATTTATTCTCAAGTATTGAAAGATGAGAGTGAGCACTTCATGAAGGCAGGAGGTAAAGTAAAATGGCTTTCGGGTGTGAGTGCCGCTTACTTCCACACGGAGAACTTCGAGTACAGCTTATTCAATGACGATACTTCTCAGTATCTCTCGGGAGACTTTGACTACGGATATTCGCGAAACCTGGATGACGTTACCCAAAATGGGATCAACGGCTTCCCGGAGTCTGCATCGAAGTTTGGTCTTGGACTCGATCTCGGATTCGTGTACGAATGGCGTCCGGATTGGAAAGACTACAAATACGACATGGATGGTGAAACGAACCTATGGCGTCGCGACAAGAACAAGTACAAATTACGCGCAGGTGTATCGGTAATCGATATCGGCGGAATGAAATTCGAAAAGGGAGCGATCACAAGTGACTTCTCTGTAAGTTCGAACAACCTGTTTGACCTCACCGTATTTGAAAATGTCGGCTCCTTCACACGATTCGATTCCATCATCGACAGTTTGACAACAAACAGCCCGGACTGGAAAGTGTCAACGGACAACAAAGGTACATTCTTCATGTACACACCTTCAGCGGTTAGTGCACAATTCGATTACCACATTTGGAACAACTTCTACATCAACGCTACGGGTATTCTAAGCATCATATCCAGAAAAAATCCACACCGCGTAAGAACGGCAAATCAACTATCAATTACACCAAGCTACGACCATTCATGGTTTGGATTGCACGTTCCAATTTCCATGAATAAGTACACAGGATTCAAAGCAGGTCTCGCTACCCGACTCGGACCGATTACAATGGGTGTGACTGACCTGCGAACGTTGCTTGCAGCCGGAAAGATTAAAGGTGCCGAGTTTTATGCCGGACTTCGTATTCCTGTTCTTTACATCCATCCGTCTGACATTGATGGCGACCTTGTATCGGACAATCTGGACGAGTGTAAAGTAGTTCCGGGAATCTGGGAATTCAAAGGATGTCCGGATACAGACCGCGATGGTATCAAAGATTTGGATGACCTTTGTCCGGACACTCCGGGACTCGAAAAATTCCAGGGATGTCCTGATACGGATGGTGACAAC
>JAURNA010000124.1 GCA_030830385.1 Crocinitomicaceae bacterium
AAGCAGGCCGAAAGGTTCGAATTTTGGAGCAGTTGCACCAACCCGCCGATCATCCGGTGAATGCATTTCATCCCGAGGGAGAATACCTAAAGGGTCTTGTAATTCGAGTAGACTGATGCTCGATCTTCGCTATCGCACCCTATTGTCGGTTGCTGTTCCGCTAATGGCAGCCACCTTCATTCAATCTGTCGTAATGATCACCGACTCGTCTTTTTTGAGTCGATTTGACATTGCTTCCTACGATGCTGCGGGCAACGGTGGGTTGATTTATATCGCGCTTTTCGTGGCCATAGCCGGGATGAATGAAGGTGTTCAAATCATAATGGCCAGAAGAATAGGAGAAGGACAACACCATGAATTGTCTTCCATTTTCTCAAGTGCTTTGTTCCTGAATGTGATTCTCGCAACACTCTTGTTTCTGGGAATACAATTCGTGGTTCCATCCATCATTCACGGAGCGGCCCGAAGTTCTGAACTGGCAACACTCGAAACCACTTTTACACGTATTCGTGGATTGGGATTCTTTCCGGCAATTATTTCCGCTGCCATCAACGCTTATTTCTACGCTAGAGGAAAGACTGGAATTGTCTTGATCTATGCCGTTCTTATGGCCGGGACAAACATTTTTCTGGACTATGCGCTGATTTATGGAGAACTTGGTTTTCCGCAATGGGGGCTGGAGGGTGCCGGATATGCCTCGGTGTACGCCGAATCCATCGGAACCTTGTTTTTGATCTACCTGCTTGTACTCCACAACCGAAAATCTCGTGGAGTTCGTTTTGCATTCAGGGAAATTGCAATGGAAAACATCGGGCGAATCCTCAAACTGGGAAGTCCCATCCTGCTGCAAGGAATCGTTGCGCTTTCTACCTGGACAGTATTTTTCTTCTGGGTTGAACAGATCGGCGAATATGAACTAACCGTTTCCCAAAACATCCGCGCGCTATACTTCCTGGCATTCGTTCCCATTTGGGGATTCTCGGCTACAACCAAGACATACATCAGTCAGTATCTGGGGAATAAAGACGAGGCATCCATTCGAATCATCATCCAGCGGATTCAACTCATGACCTTCGCTTCGCTGCTTCTGCTTTTTCACGGAGTTTTTTTCTATCCGGAGGCATTTATCAACATCGTAAACAAAAACCCCATCTACCTGGAGGACAGCGCAGCACTTCTTCGATTCCTCTACGGATCAATGCTGATCTATGGATTGAGCAACGTTTTCCTCGCCACGATTTCAGGGTCTGGCAATACACACATCACATTCTTGATTGAATTGGTGGCAGTGACGCTCTACCTCATTTTCGCCTATCTCTTTATAAAAGTTTGGGAATACGACATTTACTGGGTTTGGTCGGTAGAATACATTTACTTCGCAAGCACGGGCTTGCTTTCCATCGTATATTTGTCCTTTTTTAACTGGAAGCAAAAAGTCGTATGAAGCCACTTTCGATCGTTTTTATGGGCACGCCGGATTTTGCGGTGGCCATCCTTGCACATTTATTGGACAACGGTGTCGATGTGAAGGCTGTAGTAACAGCACCCGATCGTCCTGCTGGAAGAGGAAAAAAAATCCGACAGAGTGACGTGAAGCAGTTTTCAGTGAAGCGAGGACTTCCTGTTTTGCAGCCTGCGAATTTGAAAGACCCGGCATTCGTTGAAGAACTTCAGTCAATTTCTGCGGACTTATTCGTAGTGGTCGCCTTCCGCATGCTTCCGGAAGTAGTCTGGGCCATGCCACCCAAAGGCACAATTAACCTACACGCCTCTCTCCTTCCCAATTACCGGGGAGCAGCCCCCATTCACCGGGCGGTTATGAATGGCGAAACGGTAACGGGCGTAACCACCTTTTTTATCGAAAAGCAGATTGATACCGGAGCAGTCATCGAACAGCGCGAGGCTGACATTGGAGAGAACGAAACCGTCGGAGAGTTATATACGCGATTGATGAAACTCGGAGCTGAGTGTACGCTTTCTACCGTTCGACTGATCGCAGCAGGCAACGCTGTATCCATTGAGCAAAAAGCCATGAACGCATCAGAACTCAAGGAAGCGCCCAAGCTTTTCAAAGAGGATGGAAAGATTTCCTTTGATCGGAGTGTTCTGGAAGTCCACAATCATTGCCGCGGACTCGATCCCTATCCTGCCGCCTGGTGTACCTTATTCGACACATCGAGCCACCAATCAAAAAACTTCAAACTGTTCGGAAGTCGCCGCACCGATATTCCAACAAACGGATCAAAAGAGATCAAACATGACCCTGAAAGCATCCTTTTCCCGTGTGAAGACTTCTATTTACGCATCTTAGAAATTCAACCAGAGGGCAAAAGAAGAATGTTGTCGAAGGATTTTTTGGCCGGAAACGACATTTCTACGCTTCAAATTGGCTGAAAAGAAAGCCCTAAAACCTCCAAGAACACTCTGAAATCGCGACTTTTAGGCGTGTTTATCAACAAAAAGCTGCTTTTATTCACATTTTACCCCATTTTTCCTCCATACCCCTTGTGTGGCAAGGATATTCAGATATATTTGTCTTGATAATTTTTTATATACGTAAACTAAAAACCAAGACTATGAACAAAGCAGAATTGATTGATGCAATGGCGAACGAGTCAGGATTGTCAAAAGCTGACGCAGGACGTGCATTGAACGCATTTTCTAATGCAGTTACCGGAGCGTTGAAAAAAGGAGACCGTATTTCTCTTGTGGGATTCGGGTCTTTCTCAGTATCGAAGCGTGCAGCCCGCACGGGACGCAATCCACAAACTGGAAAAGAAATCAAAATCGCTGCTAAGAATGTAGTACGCTTCAAAGCGGGATCTGAACTTTCTTCGAAAGTAAACTAGTCTAGAAACAAAGATCTTTTGAAGGGAATCGAAAGGTTCCCTTTTTTTTGTACTCCATTATGAAGGAATCTGTACTCCGGGGTTTATACCAGTACATCACGGATGGCAAACGTGATCTTTTCGATCGGATTGCTGCCAACCGCACACGTCATGTCACCGTGGTAATGGAAAATGTCGCGAAAACCCACAACGCATCGGCTGTCATTCGTACCTGTGATTGCTTTGGCATTCAGGATTTGCATCTCATTCAACGCGAACAACAGTACGAAGCCATACGCGATATATCAAAAGGAGCCGGGCAATGGATCAATACCTTCGATTACTCTTCCGAAGATACTCCTGCACGATCGCATCTGGAATCAATCAAATCCAAAGGGTACAGCATTGTCTGTACGACTCCTCACGCAGACATGACCGTTGAAGACTTCCCGCTGGAACAACCCATCGCTCTCGTATTCGGCACAGAACAATCTGGTTTGACCGATAATACGATGAATGCCGCAGACCATTTGGTGAAACTGCCCATGTATGGATTCACAGAAAGTTACAACGTCAGCGTTTCCGTTGCACTGGCGCTCGCTGCTATACGAAAGCGCCTTGAAACAGAAACATTTGACTGGAAACTAAGTAAGGAAGAACAGGTCGAAATCAGAATAAATTGGTGCGAAAAAATAATCAATAACGGAGAGATGGTTCGCAAGGAAATTCAGCGACGAATTCTCGAAAAAGAATAATATATTTGTGTCGTTAGAACATGCTGAAAACACGAAAAAGAAAGTAGAAATTATGGGCAAAGGAGATCGCAAATCGAAACGAGGAAAGATAATTTTAGGAACGTATGGAAATTCGCGTAAGCGTAAAAAGACTCCTGCTTACGTTGTACCTGTAAAGAAAAAAACTACAAAAGCAGCCGCGAAGACTGAAGAGGAAACAACAGCAAAGAAAACCGCGGCTAAAAAAACAACAACGGCAGCAAAGAAAACGACAGTCGCCAAAAAGACAACCGCGGCAAAG
>JAURNA010000125.1 GCA_030830385.1 Crocinitomicaceae bacterium
GAAATAATGGTCTGGCCTGATTGGAGCCTGCAAACTTCTCTTTGCCCGTGAACGGGGAATGTCGACTTCAATTTCAACGCCCACCGGGGATATCGGTACGTCGTTGTACAATCCTTCGAAGGAATTTTCGGTGTAATTTCCGATCAACTCTCAGAGTTCATGCCAACAGCGGGATGTACATTTGCCCCGGAGAAGCCTTTTGGTAACGATCACGTAAGATTCCTGATTTCGGACTGATTTTCACTCGGGTTAAAAGTGTATTTTTGCGAGTCAAATCCAACACACATGAATAATTGGTTTACAGTTAAAGTAAAGTACACAAAACAACTCGATAACGGCGCGCTCAAACGTGTGTCGGAACCTTATTTGCTGGCTGCAGTCACCTTCACGGACGCTGAGGCACGAATTTACGAAGAGCTTGGAGCTGTCATCCGAGGCGAGTTCAATGTGGTAGGAATTGCGCGAACTGAAATTCACGACATTTTTGCATACGACGATTCAGATGTATGGTATAAGTGCAAAGTACGATACGAAAACGTGGATGCGGATTCGGAAAAACCGCGGAAGGTAAATCAGAATTTTCTCGTAGCAGCCAACTCTGTAAAGCAGGCGTTTGAGCGTATCGAGGAAAGCTTGTCGACATTATTGGTAGATTTTGAAATTCCTACCATTACGGTTTCTCCAATCGTAGAAATTTTCCCGTATTCCGAAGATTTGGATCGCGAGATTGACCGCCGCCCAATTGAAGAGGAAGAGCAAGTGATCGAAAGTGGAACACCTGTCTTCTCCGCGTCAGGTTCATCAGAAGATGAAGATGACGACGAGATGGAAGAAGAGGAAGAAGGAGAAATCGAAGACAAGTACACGGAAGAAGGTGAGTAAACTTCAGGAACATAGAGATAATCATCATGAGTTCCGCGAGGGGGAAACCCTGGAATTGATTTCAGGAAAGGATCCAATTGCACTTTTTCGTGCGTGGTATGAAGAAATCTCCGAAGAAGAAGAACCAGAGCCCAATGCGTTTGTATTGGGAACAACCGATGCAAACAATCAATCGAACTCGAGGATCGTTTACCTCAAAGACTATCTGGATGACGCTTTCGTGTTCTACACGAACTACCACAGCGACAAAGGAATGCAGATCGAGAACAACAATCGTGTAAGCATGCTGTTCTTCTGGAGGAATTCTTTGCGACAGGTTCACATCCACGGTCGGTGTTCAAAGATTCCGGAAGCGATGAGCGACGCGTATTTCAGTTCGCGACCTCGTAGCAGTAAGATTGGAGCATGGGCATCGGATCAAAGTAGTGTTCTTGATACCAGAGCAGACCTGGATGATCGAATTGAGCACTTTGAAGGCAAATACCCGGACGAAGTCCCTCGTCCACCACACTGGGGAGGATATAAAATTGTTCCGCACCGATTCGAATTTTGGCAAGGTCGTCCTTCGCGTTTGCACGATCGCCTGGTTTTCGAGCGAACGGATGAGAATACCTGGAAGTCTCATCGAAAGCACCCTTGACATGCTGGAAATCAACCCGGTTATTTTTCAACTCTCGAATGGGGTACGTGTTGTTTACGTTCGCAGGGAAGCTTTTGTTGCTCACCTCGGAGTAATGATCCACGCCGGTTCCAGATTCGAAACAGAAGAGGAACAAGGACTGGCGCATTTCATTGAGCATTGCATTTTTAAAGGAACCGAAAAGCGATCGGCTCTCGATGTTCTCACGGATTTAGACTCAGTAGGGGGAGAATTGAATGCGTATACAAACAAAGAGGAAGTGTGCTTTCATGCATCGTTTCGCAAGTTGCATTTCCCCATTGCATGCGACCTCCTTAGTGACATTGTGATCAATAGCCAGTTCCTGGAAGGGGAATTGAAGAAGGAGAAAGAAGTAATTCTAGACGAAATAATATCCTATCAAGACAATCCACAAGAGCGCATTTTCGACGAATTCGAAGGTCATCTGTTCCATGGGCATTCGCTGGGTTACAATACGCTTGGAGAGAAAAAAACAGTAAAGAACTTAACGCGTGATTCCTTGCGGGCGTACGTGGATCGATACTTCACCGCAGACCGAACCGTCATTTCTTTTGTAGGAGACGTTCCGTTGGATGAGGTGCGAGACCATCTGGAAAAAGCATTTCATTCCATGAAGGCATCGAAAGATGCCGCGGAGATGTTAGCTCCATCCCACCACATGTTTAACCTTAACGAGAAAAAGGCAAATTATCAATCACACGTTCTCATTGGAGGAATCGCACCTTCTTATATGCACGAAGACCGGCGAGGGATGACGCTTTTAACCAATATGCTGGGCGGACCTGCGCTCAATTCCATTTTAGGTCTGCTCATTCGTGAACAACATGGCTATGCGTACAACGTTGAAGCGAACTATACCTCCTATGCTGACACCGGTTTTTGGAACGTTTACCTGGGTACTGACAAAAAGTACCTGTCAAAATCCATTGATTTGGTCCGTGATCAGTTGCAACGACTCTGTTCAGGTGGAATATCAGAAGCAGATTTGCGTCAGGGGAAAGAACAATTGAAAGGCCACATTGCGCTCTCCATGGATAGTAATCTCGAACTCATGTTTAGCCTGGCAAAAAGTATGCTCATATTCAATCGGGTAGACGGTATTCAAGAGATTTACGATCAAATCAACAACATCAATTCATCCGAAATCGGGCAGCTTCTGAATCGCTTTATGAATCCGGATCAGCTTTCAGAACTTGTTTTCGAGTACTAGCAAGAATTTTCCGAACGTAATTTAGTTGTTATTTTTCAGTGTATTACGTCGATTGTACTACTATTGAAGATGTTCATCCGGGTTCCCAAAATGCTGTCAACGCATGTTCATGGGACGAAGAATCCGGAAATACAACCCTTACCGGGCGAGCATTATGAGAAAGTTAGTTGGGACGATGGTTATTGAAAGTAAGAAATAACTATTTTTTCATTTTACATAAAAAAAAGAGGGGTAAGATCAGGAAAAGGCATGATTAACACGAATTAACCTCTGATTTTTGAGGGGTACTTGAAAAAAAAGTGTAATTTTTTATGGATGACCCCTGCTTATAACGTAGTTTTGTGAAAAAACAGTCCCATGACCAACAAAAGAATGCAAGCGTACCACGATGTACTCCACCGAAAAGCAAAACACATTGAATTCAACGGGAAGATCTCAGACATCTTCGGAGAAAATGTATTTCACCTTGAGATAATGCGAGAATACCTTCCAAGCGACGCGTTTAAGTCGATGGTAGAAACAATTGAAAAAGGAACTCGTCTCGATCGTAAAATTGCCGATCAGGTGGCTTCAGCGATGAAGGACTGGGCGATCAGCAAAGATGCAACACATTACACACACTGGTTCCAACCATTGACCGGAGCTACTGCCGAAAAGCACGATGCGTTCTTCAAGCCTATTGGACCCGGCAAGGCCATCGAGCGATTTGACGGTGATTTGTTAACGCAGCAAGAGCCAGATGCTTCTTCATTCCCGAACGGAGGAATCCGAAATACATTTGAAGCACGTGGATATACGGCCTGGGACCCATCGTCCCCAGCATTCGTAATTGGAAAAACCCTTTGCATTCCAACGATCTTCATTTCGTATACAGGAGAGGCGCTTGATTACAAAATGCCGCTGTTGAAAGCCCTTAATGCTGTAGATAACGCAGCGGTTGAAGTGCGCCAATATTTTGATAA
>JAURNA010000126.1 GCA_030830385.1 Crocinitomicaceae bacterium
GGCGTGGTATCGGTGTGTTTAATGTAAGAAAGGCACCGGAAGGCGTCATTCATGTAAATCGCGACTTCTTGTTCAACGAAGGACTTCCCACTTCGGAAGTATCCATTACAACGGATGCAGCGAATGTGGTTTGGCGAGCGGATGACCAAGTTCAATACGGAACGGACGCTACTTTCCACTTCTACACGGAAGGTCCGCATGAGGTGACTGCTGAAATTTCAAACGGAGCGTGTGTATCTACGGTTACCGAAGTAATTCGCATAGAAGAAACATACAACCTAATGGCCATGGAAGGGTTTAACCCGAACAGTTCGGACGTTCGAAACATTACGTTCATGCCGTATGCTCTTCTTGAGCGAGATGTTAAGTTTACACTGTTCATCATTGATCCCAGAGATGGAGGAATTGCTTATCAAACCAGCGATGCCTCACAAGGATGGAACGGTGTGGATGTTCGCAAGGGACGTGCAGAAAATACGGCAACTACCTATATATGGCGGGTAATTCTTGAAAATCCGGAACCCGGAGAACGGGCGGAGTATCAGGGAACCGTAACTAAACTTTAAGAAAAGGGCTCTAAAAAGCCTTTTTCTTATTCCCAGAAAATTTCAGGATAACGATCAGAAAGGGTTTGCTTTTTTTCCCGAATCCATTCGGTTCTTGATTTCCGCTGCTTTTCGGTTTCATGCATTGATCGATGCTCAGACATTCTATTGACCGAAGCGATTTCACTTCGCAGATCTTCCGTCTTTTTCGAGAAGTAGCTTGAACACAATCGTTGCCAGATGTAATGGATGGCCAGATCGCTTGGATGAACCATATCATTTGCATAAAAACGATAGTCCCGCAATTCATCTGTCAGAATTTCATATGAAGGAAAATACTCAACTCTTTTTTCGCGTGAAACCAGGGTATGTACGGATTCAATTAAGCGGGCCTTGCTCTGATTGTTTTCAATCAAACCATCTCGTACATGCCGAACCGGACTCACAGTGTAAACGATGGTCAGGTCTGGAAATGCTGCAATCAGTCGTTTTTGCATATTGGACCATTGCGAAACCACTTCATGCCCTTCAGACAAGTGCTTTTCAAATTCGTTACCGGGAACTTTGTGGCAATTTGCGACCCATCCGGCATCAAAATGCCTGTATCGCCAGGCAGTTCCAAACGTCACAAACAAATGAGCACCTTCAGACAACATTCGACGAACTTCCGATACTTTTTGACTCAGCAATTCATCCAATTCTGAATTCGTTGAACCACTCACCTTTGTTGAGGCATCCCAGGAGTAGAATCGACCATCCTTCTCAAATGTCCGAAGATTCTTATTCTCATCGAGTACGCATTCGAGCACGGCCATCATCGCCAATGGATGATAAATTGTTCCGAAGGGATTGCTCACCGTTTGAAAACCGCTTTGTTGAAAAGGAGCCACGAAATTGTCGGAAAAACAACTTCCCAGTAACACAATCCTCCGTCCCATTTCTATTGGATATCGGGAAGCCTCAATCTTAAACTTCAGTGAAAAATTCATGAATTCATTAATGCACGGGCATTATCGAGAGCCGCCTGATTGATCGTATCTCCGCTCATCAATCGCGCCGTTTCTTCTATTCGCTCCGTCTGACTTAATTCGACTACCCGGGAGCGGGAAATTCCATCTTGCTCTGCTTTCAACACCTTCAAATGCTGCCCCCCCTTTGCCGCTACTTGTGGCAGGTGCGTAATTGCAATGACTTGCATTCCGTTGCCCATTCGCTGTAAGGTCTCTCCTACTTTCTGTGCCACTTCTCCGGAGACTCCCGTATCAATTTCATCAAAGAACACAGATCGAAGTCGTGTTTTTTCCGCAAGTAAACTCTGAAGTGCCAGCATTACTCGGGACAATTCCCCTCCACTGGCCGCTTTATGAACCGGAACCATTGGAACTCCCGTATTGGGACTGAACAGCATCTCAACGGTATCTTCTCCATCGATGGTTATCTCGTCTCGTGTTTCCAAACGGAATGACAAGCGCGTGTTTTCCAGTTTCAATAACTCAAGCAGCGATACGATTCTTTTTTCCATTTGAGGAATGGCCGCTTCTCTTTTCGTATGAAGTTCTTTGGCTTGTTTCGATAACGCGGCCGTTTGTTGTTCGACCTGAACCGAGAGTGATTGCTCCCGTTTGTGCAACTCCTCGTTGTTTTGAGAATTGCTTTCCAGTTCTGCTATGAAGGCTTTCAATTCCGAGGCATTCGAGCATTTGTGCTTAAACAACATACGGTTGTATGCGTCTAATTTGTCTGTGAGCAACTGAATTTTCGAAGGATTTACTTCAAGGGACGATAATTTGTTTCCTGCGTCTCGCTCAATCTCTTCCAGTTCGAACAATACACCGTTCAGACGCTCATGCAGATCGTCGAGTGCATGTTCATACTTCCGGACAGCAGCGAGGTGATAGCGGAGTTTATCCAGCAGGCTTCCATCGTCGGAAATACCCGCAGATAATTCTTCGAGTACATTTCTCAACTCATCTGCATTTGAGAGAACCGTGAGTTCTTTCGCCAACTCATCGTAGTTGTATTGATCGAGTTCCAATTCTCGCAACTCATTCCGTTGAAACTCTTCGTAATCCGATTGCGCGGCAATTTCTTGTATTTGCGTACGGATGGAACTCAGTTCAGCAGAGGATTGTTTCCAGTCCCGGAAGCAGCTCGCCAATTTTTCGCGTTCGGCGAGTAATCCTGCAAGTGCATCCACTACAAAAAGTTGATAGCTTCGGTCTTTGAGTTCGAGCGTGTTGTACTGTGAGTGGATGTGTACCAGCCGGCTTGTGAGATATTTCAGCAGGGTTAATTGCACAGGGGCATCGTTTACAAATGCTCGTGATCGCCCTTGAACAGAGATTTCCCGACGGATGATGCAATTGTCGAAATAATCGAGGTCGTTTGCTTTGAACCAGGATTTCAACCCGAAATCGGCAACATCTACCTCTACTTCTACAGAAGCCCTGTCTGCCGCAGGTCCGATGACGTCAAAACTTGCCCGTTCACCAAGAATGAGGTTGAGCGCATTCATGAGGATGGACTTTCCGGAGCCTGTCTCTCCTGTGATAACCGTAAAACCGGAATGAAAGTTGACTTCCACTGCATCAATCAGCGCGAAGTTCTGAATGCGCAGTATTCGAATCATCAGTTCATTATTTCCTGATATTTGGACGAATTCGCAGGATCAACTCGTTTCAACAAATTGACGATATCGTTCTTTTCCCGGGCCTCTGCGTTTTGGAAGAGGTTCTTCAGTTCATTCGACTTCGCCTGAACAAAATTCAGCAAGTTCAATGAATTTGGGCGTGTGGCTACCACTTTCATCAAGCGATTCAAAGCGTTATAGATTGCTTTTCTTCCCGCTACTTGATCATCGTACAAAACATCGATTCCTTTTCTGTGGTATTCGTAGCTGCATTCCCGGAGCGGAGAGAATAACTCGTGTAGGATATTATCTACCAACCAGTACCGGTTTCTCTTTCCTGACTGATTCGATTTCCATCCTGAGAAAGATGCTACCTGGGCGTTGTTCACTATGTCTTGCGCTTTAATGAAGTAATCCGTTCCTCCTTTTTGCGAGAATGTATCGTAATCCATCCCGATGATGAAGTACGCGTAGAATGCCAAAATGGAAGAAAGGTTATCCACGAATTGTGTCTCTGACACTCGAATCGGAGCACCTCGCTGATAGGTGAATTGTACATCTTCGTCCTGGTAGTTGAATACGGTGGTGTTGTAATTTGAGTTTAATCCGGGACGGGTAGATTGAATCTGGAGCCAGCCTTTGTAGTTCCCGGAAGAAGGAATTTCGTTGATCTGAAACTGCAGGTTACAATTGATTCGTTCCTCGACCTCGAATTCGTGCTTGGTCCATTTCGTATTGTTCATAATGTCGAACACGGCCTGTTCCAATTCTTTGAATATCTCCAACTCTACGCTGGTAACTTCCAGCTTGGCATCCGCAATTATGGTTACCTGACAATTCAATTCCTGCCCTTTTGCAAAAAGGCCCGACAACACAACCCCGGCTAATACCAATAAACGATTCATGATTCGTATGTTTTCAAGTAGTCTAAGATATCCGAAGCTACCTCCTTTTTAGACTTTAACTCAAATGTCTTAAAATTATTGTGATCATCCAAGATACTTATTTTGTTCGTATCGTGTCCGAATGCGGCTCCCTGATCTGCCGTTGTGTTGAGCACAATCATATTGGCTTTCTTTTTTTCCAATTTTTTCGCTCCGTTCTCCTTTAGATTTTCCGTTTCCAGAGCAAATCCAACAATACGCTGATGATCCGAACGATTTGCTCCGCACCAGGCAAGAATGTCCGGGTTTCGCATCAATTCAACGGAGAGGTTTTCTTGGCTTTTTTTGATTTTTTGATTCGCAGGATTTACCGGTCGGTAATCGGCCACAGCCGCTGTAAAGATTCCAACGTCTGTTTTCTGCCAGTGTTCTTTCACCGCATTGAACATTTCTTCAGCAGATACCACATTTAGGCATCGAACGCTGTCGAATTGTACTTTCTGATTTGTTGGACCTGTAATGAGCATTACCTCTCCCCCTCGGTTTGCAATTTCGTCTGCAAGTGCAAAGCCCGTTTTTCCGGAGGAGTGGTTTCCGATGAAACGAACCGGATCGATCGCCTCGTGGGTGGGTCCTGCCGTAATCAGGAACTTCTTTCCTGCGAAAAACGGATTTTTCTGAGATTCAAAAA
>JAURNA010000015.1 GCA_030830385.1 Crocinitomicaceae bacterium
ACGGAAATGTCATCCACATAATAGTATGCTGCAACCAACTGAACCACTTTGATGTCCTTTTGCTTAGGATCTTTCTTCATTCTCTCCTGACGCGTATCTTCGTTGGAGTCGAAGTTTCCGATTGTAAAGTACTTTTCACCCCCTTCAGCCGTGTATACTCCACAGATTTCTGTCCAGTTGTAGCGACCGGTAAACGTTGTAATTTCGTTTTCCCAATGCACCAAGCTTGGCTCCTCGATAATGGAAACTTTCGAGTCGGTTCCGAACATTTTCTTTGAGAAAATTGCTCCGATGTTGTTTGAAGCGTACTTTGACGCCTCGGCAAGCGAAATGTTCATTTTCACGCAATACTTGAGCCCCTTTTTCATTGGGGAACTCATCTTGGTCATCAGGTACGAACGAGGAACTTTATCACCGTACGAATACCCTACAATTCCGGCGTAGTTCTCTCCATCCTTGGGGTCCTCCTTACCGTACGCATTGTAAGGCACGGCAATTTCTTCGATTTTCGTATCCACGAATAGATCTGCACGAACGCCTGTAGGCGACGCCCACCCGGTTGCGCTTTCAATTTTCCCCAATCGTTTTGGCTTTTTCTCAACGGATTCAAAACTTCCGTTTTCTAACAGATTTTCACCCTGGGCGAAGGTTGTTCCGGGCATATGCAATGCCAGGGTAACAATGCTTAACGACAAGGCTTTAGTACTGAATTTCATAACATTTCACTGTTTTAATAAATGTTTTCACTTTTTCAGGGTCAACGTCAGGATACACTCCGTGCCCTAAATTAACAATATGTCTACGACTTACGAAAGAATCAAGAAGATTATTTGTCGCCCGCTCCACGTCGCTATGAGAGGCATACAAAGAGCAGGGATCCAGGTTCCCCTGAATCGTTCTATTTTCACCAATGGCCTTTCGAACCTCCGTTATAGACATGTTCCAATCCAGACCAACCGTGTTGCAATCCAGGGCCGCAATATCGTTTAACGATGCATACGCACCTTTTGAAAACAAGGTAACAGGCACTTCCTGAATGGCATCTGCAATTCGCTTCAAGTATTTCAATCCAAATTCGGAATACTGTTCCTTGCCGAGGATGCCTGCCCAGGAATCGAACACTTGAATCAGGTGAGCTCCCGCCTGAATCTGTGCTTTCAGATACCGAATCGTAACGTCTGTAATGCGATTCAGCAATTCGTGTGCCAAAGTAGGATTCGTATACAGGATTTTCCTGGATTCCGAAAACGTTTTCGATCCCTGTCCCTCGGTCATATAGCAGAAAATCGTCCATGGAGCACCTGCAAAACCAATCAATGGTACGCGCCCGTTTAATTCCCGGTTCGTTATTCGAATGGCTTCCGTTACATACCCCAACCGGTCTTCAATGTTGAAGTCAGTTTCAATTCCTTTCAGTTGTTCTTCCGAACGAATCGTATTCTCAAACCAGGGACCTTTTTTTTCAACCATCTCATAGGGCAATCCCATAGCCTCAGGAACCACCAATATATCCGAAAAGATAATGGCTGCATCCACTCCGAGAATATCTACGGGCTGAATGGTCACCTCAGCGGCTAATTCTGGTGTTTCTACCAATTCTTTGAATCCGGAAAGGCTGTTTCGAACAGCCCGGTATTCCGGTAGTATTCTTCCCGCCTGTCTCATGAGCCAAACCGGGTAGCGTTCCATCTTTTCTCCCCGGGCCGCTCTCAATAGAAGGTCATTCTCTACATTCATGCCTGCAAAATTCATGCCTGCAAAGATACAGGTTTATTCAGGTCCTGATCCGTTACCATTGAATTGGTTCCTGTCCGTTTTGAATGAGGTATGCATTCGCTGATGAAAAATGCTTGCATCCGAAAAATCCCCGATGCGCTGATAAAGGCGATGGATGCGGCGCAGTAAGCACCCGATTCCGTGTGCGATCAACCGATTCTGCCTTACGGATGGCCTTACTTCCCCAGAGCATGTAGACTACACCCGTTCGTCTTTCATTCAAAACACGGATGGCCGCATCGGTAAATTGTTCCCAACCCCGACCTTTGTGGCTATCGGGAGTGCGACTGCGAACGGTTAGGACGGAATTCAGCAACAACACACCTTGTTCTGCCCAACGATTCAGGTCACCATTCTCGTGAAAGGGAATTCCCAGATCGGATTCCAATTCTTTGTAAATATTGATCAGGCTTTTGGGAAGCGGACGAACATGCGGTTCTACTGAAAAGCACAAACCGTGTGCATGACCCGGCGTTGGATAAGGATCCTGCCCCAAAATGACAACCTTGGTTTCACTCAGAGAACAGGCCGTGAAAGCCCGCAGAATTTCTCCCCCCTTCGGGAAGATGGCTCCGGGGTTTTGCCTGTATTCGGAACGAACGAATTCGGCCAAATTCTGAAAATACGGTTGATCAAATTCTTCTTCCAGTGCTTCCTTCCAGGAGGGTTCAATGTTTACTTCCATGTGACAAAAATACAATGGAATTGCTAGGATTCACTGCTTGCATTTATCTTTGTGCGTATGAAATGTATGTCTTTCTTCCTGTTTGGGATTTTGCTGTTATCGTGTACGATCTCGAAAAATGACACGGAAAAACCCGGGAAACAAGACAATCCGGAAGAAAACGTGGTGATGACAATGGAAGATTCCATTCGACGGCATGTTGAATCTCAGCTCAGCATTCAGGGAACCGAAGAATATGGCCTCGAAATGTATGAAGCCGAATGTACAGGAGATGAATCCATTGATCGTGTAATAACGGTGAACTTGCTGGATCGCGCATTGAAGGAAGCAATTGCGTCCGGTGATGTTGCCAAGCGAGCGGAAATGGGATACATGGGCTTGTTTAACTACATCATTTTTCAGGATGGGGCCTCCGGAACGTTGAGCAAACCGATCCCCATTCCTTCAAGTCCGCAAGCAGCGCTTCATGTTGAGTTTGACCATATCGTTAGCAATCGCTACAACGATATCATGGTCGATTACCGAATTCGAAATTCCGGGTTCAGGGCATTTTTCTCCGTTGCAAACGGACATACTATTCAGGTATTTCAGGCACAACAATTCGACGGACTGGGAACCGACAATCCAATTGGATTTATATTTGAATACCGTGAAGGCCGAGGTACTTTGGCGAAAGAAATTCTCGTTTACAAAGCAACATTTGAAAATCCTGCTTTCACCGATCCTGACAAGGTATATTCGTTCACTCCCGAGCGAACTTCAACTGGTGAATTGGAGCGTCGCTGGTTCTTCCGCCCTAAAGAATACAAGTATTTCACGGATCAGAATTAAAACGTCGCTTTTATGGAAATGGTGACGTTTCTTCCCGGTGCACTTACCCCCGAACCAAAGGTTCGATACAACTGGTCGGTGATGTTCTCAACTCCACCTGTCAAGGACAAGTGACGGTTGAAGAAGTATGAAGCCTTGATGTTTAGCGTATACCAGGCCGGCGTGAATGAGTTCCCCTTTTCGTCCACGGCGTAAACATGATCGCCTCTTTCGGCATACGGCAATTGATCTGCGCTCAATTCTCCATGGTATACAGCATATGCATTCAATCGGAATTTTCGCACACTGTACGAGAGCGATGTTCGACCAAACAACGGTGCTATGTGCGCAAGTGGGAAGTACGCAGCGGTATCGATTTCGTACTGTTCACCTTTCTGCCAGTTAATGGTATTACGCAGTGTCAGATTCTTTGCAATGGCCCACTCCATTCCGGCCTGTACTCCGTACACATAGGCGTTCGAAACATTTTGAATCGCCTGCACTGCACTTAGTTCACCCTCGTACAAAATGCTGTCGACCCCATTGAGCGTGAAAGGAGATCGTGCAAGTGCATTGTTGAGGTAGGTATAATAGAGAGCCCCGTCGAGTTTTACTTTTCCTTTGATCATCCAAACGAAGCCAACTTCGGCATTGTATGCATATTCGGATTTTAAATTCGGATTGGGTACCACGACCAGTCCGGGTTCGGAGTCGAATACTTTTCCGATGTCATCCACGTTGGGAGCACGGAAGCCCGTGGATGCATTCGTATACAATTGCAGGTGATCATTGGGGTTGAAAACGATTCCTAAACTCCCGTTCAATGCACCGTTCCGATTTG
>JAURNA010000016.1 GCA_030830385.1 Crocinitomicaceae bacterium
ATCATCATTCATTCCCCGGAAATCGTCGCGTTGCATTCCATTTGCATTTCCCAGCAATCCGTCAAAACTTCCCGCACTGCAATCCGTAATCTGAACGGTTACATTCATAAATGGCATTGACCCACTTGAGCGCAATTCCGCTACTACCGCTTCTCCGGTTGGCCAGGCAACGGTGTACGTACGACCTGATCGGCGAATCGTACCGCCATTTCTCAGGAAGTAGGCTTTATGTGTTGTTACGGTAACCGGCAGTCCATTGACGCGAACCGGGCTGCTGTTTCCGTCGGGAAGATCATCCGAATAAATTCCTACACGGTCTCCTCCTACGTTCATTGCTACTGCTGTATTGAGCGAGAAATCGTCTCTACGCGCTTTCTGACGAGCTTGCACTTCGATTCCACTTGAAGATTTTGCCAATACGAACTCACCTACCGTCTGGAAGGAATAGCGGGCTCCGTCAAATGTTGAAATATGAGGATCACCATACGTTCGTGCTGTGCGTGTATTGCATCCTGCTCCCGGACGAACGAGTACACGTCTAACCTGACCCCATTGTTCACGTTCATTATCTGTGCCTTCAATGTCACCCATGGCTAATTCCTCAACGCTGTTGCGCGTTCGGTCCGGCAAGGCACTCACCATTTGGGCTGGTGTGATGTCTTCCGGAAATGTGCGATCGGGTATGGGTTCATTTTTCGACATTGCCTCCAGCGAAGAAGACAACCAGGGTCCACGCACGGGGTCCCATTCTTCCAATTCGGAACGGATCGGATTGAACTTTTGTTCGAATGCATCCTGTGCGAATCCAACGCCGCTTATCACGGACATCGCGAAAAATAAATAGTAGCGCTTTCTCATCGTCTGTGTTTTTGTTCACAGTAAAAAGCAACAAAATGCATGCCAAGTATTGAATCCCAGTTGTTACGGGGGAAGTTCCCACAAAAAACCCCGGGACTTCGTCCTTCGATATAATCAGGAATTAACGTCACCGGGATGGGTATTTTGATATGGGGGGGGTTAATTATCCTCCGAAATCGTCGAAACGAACATTTTCCGGTGGAACTCCCCATTCGTCGCACATAGTGAGAACGGCCTGGTTCATCAACGGAGGTCCACAGAAGTAGAATTCAATGTCTTCAGGTGCATCGTGCTTCGATAAGTATTCATCGATTACCGCTTGGTGCACGAATCCTAAGAATCCGTCACCTTCCGAATCATCCACACTCTTTTTCTCTACCCAGTTGTCTTCTTCCAAAGGTTCAGACAATACCATGTAGAACTTAAAGTTCGGGAATTCTTTCTCCAAATCACGGAAATAGTGGATGTAGAAGAGCTCTTCCCGGGAACGTCCTCCGTACCAGTACGTAACTTTTCGATTTGTTTTTAGTGTTTTGAACAATTCGTACAGATGCGAACGCATTGGGGCCATTCCGGCACCACCTCCGATGTATAGCATTTCGGCATCAGAGTGGTTGATGAAAAATTCTCCGTAAGGTCCGGATATAATTGCCGAATCTCCTTCTTTCAGGTTGAAGATGTAGGAGGAGGCAATACCCGGATTTACGTTCATCCATGTGTTGCGTGCGCGGTCCCATGGCGGTGTAGCGACACGAATGTTTAGCATAATACGACGTCCTTCTGCCGGGTAAGAGGCCATTGAATATGCCCGAACTACTTCTTCGTCATTTTTCATTACCAAATCCCACATTCCGAATTTATCCCATGCAGCCTTGAACTTGTCTGGCTCTCCCGGGTGATCTTGAGGGTGCGCCGCGATGTCCATTTCGGAATATTGGGTCGTGCATGGTGGAATTTTGATCTGGATGTATCCTCCAGCCTTGTAATCCATATCTTCGGGAATCTCAACGATGAATTCCTTGATGAACGTCGCAACGTTGTAGTTGGAAACGACTTTCGCTTCCCACTCCTTGATTCCGAGTACTTCTTCTTCCACCTCGATCTTCATGTCTTCTTTTACCTTTACCTGGCAACCGAGACGTAAGTTCGCTGCGATTTCTTTGCGCGAGAAGTGTGGTTCCTCCGTTGGAAGGATGTTTCCTCCACCTTCGTGAACGTGACAGAGGCACTGAACGCATGTTCCGCCTCCACCACATGCGGAAGGCAAGAAGATTCCATTGCTGCTAAGTGTACTCAACAAGGTACCTCCGCCATCAACTTCCAGGATTCGCTCTCCGTCGTTGATGTCGATTTTAATCTTTCCTGATGGTGAAAGCTTGGCTTTCACGAAAAGCAGCATCCCTACAAGGGCAAGTACCACTATCAAAAATGCCCCAACGGCAACTGCAATCATTGTTACATCCATCTTAGCTTATTTATTCGTTTGGGTATCGTCAACCAACTCAATTGAGCTCGTTTGAGTCGTATCTTCTGCTTCTTCTTTCTCTCCGCCGTACTTGATTCCCATGAAGCTCATGAATGCGATTCCCATCAATCCTGTGAGGATAAATGTGATTCCCAATCCACGAAGGGGAGCCGGTACCTGTGAGTAACGGATCTTCTCACGAATCGCTGCGATGGCAACAATTGCGATGAACCAGCCAATTCCGGAACCGAGTGAGAATGCTGTTGCATCGACGATGCTTGTGTACTGACGCTCTTGCATAAAGAGTGCACCACCGAGTATCGAACAGTTTACAGCGATCAGTGGAAGGAAGATTCCCAATGCTCCGTACAGAGCAGGTGCGAATTTCTCAACCAACATCTCAACGAGCTGTACGATGGATGCCACTACCGCAATAAACATGATGAATGAAAGAAAGCTGAGATCCATTTCGGCCCATGTGGCATTGTTTGGGTCTACCCAACTCAACGCTCCTTCTTTCAGCAGATAATTTTCAAGTAAGTAGTTAACCGGAACGGTCACCAGCAATACGAAGATTACCGCTGCTCCCAGTCCTACTGCTGTCTTCACCGTTTTTGACACGGCGAGGTACGAACACATCCCAAGGAAATATGCGAAAATCATATTTTCCGAGAAGATCGCTTTTACGAATATGTCTAATGTACTTTCCATTTTTTCTCTTCTTTAGGATATTTCTAGTGTTCCTCTTGCAATTCTTTGTTGCGGATACGCTGAATCCAGATAATGACTCCCACGATGATCAATGCCATTGGAGGAAGAATCATCATATTGTTGTTCATGTATCCGACTTTGTACAATCCCCATTCTTCACCCGGAAGATTACTTCCGAAAATTTGAATTCCCCACAATGTTCCCGATCCGAGCAGCTCGCGGAATACGGCTACAACAACGAGTATCCATGCGTACCCCATGGCGTTACCTACGGCATCCATGAAGGAAGGCCAGGGTTTGTTTGCCATTGCAAAGGCCTCAAATCGCCCCATGATAATACAGTTGGTAATGATCAGTCCGACGAATACCGATAGCTGTTCGGATACGTCCGGTAAGAACGCTCCCAGCAACTCGTTCACGATGATTACCAGAGATGCTACTACTACCAGCTGAACGATGATTCGAATTCGAGAAGGAATCAGGGTACGCATCAATGAAATGGCGATGTTGCCCAATACCATTACGAACAATACAGATAAGGACATGACAACTGCCTGTTTCACCTGCACGGTAATCGCAAGTGCCGAACAAATTCCGAGTACCTGAATGGTAATTGGATTGTTGTCCGTCAAAGGATCTGTTACGAGCTTTCTGTTCTTTTTGGAGAACAATGGCTCTTTTGGCGCTTTTGTTTTTTCTGCTACTTCACTCATAACTCGCCTTTTTATTTCAATGTCTTAAAATACTCGATGTATGGCAGGAGGCATCGGTTTACCATTTCCTCTACTCCTTTCGAAGTAATGGTTCCGCCTGTAATTCCATCCACCTTCGATTCTTCTGCTCCGGAACCGTCTTTCACCACTGTAAATGGCACAAATTCACCACTGGAATTCGAGATTTTTTCTCCGATCCACAGTTTGATGAAGAAGCTTTGTTTGATCTCAGCTCCGAGTCCCGGAGTTTCTGTTTTGTGATCAAACGTCGCTCCACGAATGGTTTGCATATCGTTTCCAACACAAATGTTCCCCCAGATCGGTCCCCATAGGCCTTTTCCTACCGATGGCATAATGTATACCGTTTCACCGTCAATATTTCCGATGAACAATGGGTAGTTTCTGTTTTCTTCAGCCCGGTCCTTGTTTCGGAATTCTTTCATGATGTCCACATCAAAAGCACTTCCTTCCACAACGTTGCCATCTTCGTCGAGA
>JAURNA010000127.1 GCA_030830385.1 Crocinitomicaceae bacterium
TAAAATACCCGAGGTAAAAGTGAAGTTGAAGCGAGACGGCAGAAAGATCACAATTGCCGTTTCAGACCGGGGGATGGGAATTAAAAAAGAACACGTGAACAAAATATTTGGAAAATTGTACCGTATTCCTACTGGAAACGTTCATAATGTAAAAGGCTTCGGCCTCGGACTAAGCTATGTAAAAGCCATTGCTAATCTGCACGGATGGGATGTTCAGGTAAAAAGTAAGTACGGTATAGGATCTGAATTTACCATCATCATAAATAACTAACTATGGAAAAAGCCATCTCTATTTTACTCGCTGAAGATGACGTCAATCTTGGGCAATTGCTCCAAACCTACCTGCGTTCCAAAGGATTCGATGTAACACTTGCCCAGAACGGGAAAATCGCCTTTGAACGATTCAATCAAAATCAGTTTAACTTCTGCATTTTAGATGTAATGATGCCCGAAATGGACGGATTTACCCTTGCAAGAGAGATTCGTGAAATCGATCACCGGATACCCATTCTGTTTCTTACGGCAAAATCGCTCAAAGAAGACAAGCTTGAAGGGTTTACCATAGGTGCAGATGATTACTTGACCAAGCCATTTACCATGGAAGAACTTCTGGCCCGTATCCACGCAATTCTGCGCCGTGTGGATTCAGGAGAAGAAAATCAAAACACTGAATTCGTGATCGGAAGTATTAAATACGAACCGGAAACACGTCTGCTTCATCTCAAAAAAGAAACGAAGAAACTCACAACCAAAGAGAATCAATTGTTGTCCCTGTTGGTGAAAAAGCAAAATGAAATCCTGGACCGACAAGCAGCTCTCCGTGCCATTTGGGGGGATGACAACTACTTCAACGGTCGCAGCATGGATGTATACATCGCGAAACTGCGCAAAGCACTCCGTGAAGACGAAACCGTGGAGATCATGAACGTCCACGGAAAAGGCTTCAAACTGATCGTTAAGGATTAAACGTGTTGGCAGCCTGAGCGGAGTCGAAGTGCGGCCTGAACACCTCCCAGTTTACGCACGCTCGGACATTCCATTGTTTTCTTCGAAACAACTCACGGATGCGATCCAATACCTGAAAGATGGAGGCGCCGTGGGTGTCTCCTTGTCTGAATTCAATTCACATACCGAAAAAAAATTGAAGTTATAAAGGAGATAAATGGGTGTAATTGATTGAAATTTTGTATCTTATAACTGACGAGAATACAAAGTGGGAGGATACGGAACTGTACAGGTAATGATTACGAGCTTGAAAAACAACAACAAGCTCGTTGGACAACGTCTGACCTTCCGTGATCAGCGAAAATCTCGGGCAAAAAAGTCCCGAATGAGAACCGCATTGTCGTTTACTCCCAAACTGAACAAAAGAGATTCAGGGAGGATGGTGCGTGGAATTATTCGTCGCGAACGAACCCGCTTTTGGACGGCCTTTGCCTCGGGATATGTAAGCCTTGTTGTATTGATCATATGGCTACTTTGGTCCGAATGAGACGGAGATCGAAACAGTCCCGAACGTTTATCTCATGCCCCGTCATCCGGTAAACAGAACCAAAAGGAGCTGGACGTGCAACAAAAAAGAGAACATGAAGAAACAATCATGTTCGGAATGATTTCGGATTGTCTTCAAATTCACACATTGTTTTAACGTTCAAGGGCTCAATCACCCGCCTTCGCACCAGATAATTCTCCGGAGCATTCTTCATTACGATCAAAGGAAATGCAAGCAAGACAATTCACGGGAGTATCGCATAGGAAGAATGTTTCCCGGAAAGAATGTTCACCACAGTTCCTTTCGCATCATTCTCGAAGTTTTCCTATTTTTGCCGCTCTTTCAGAACGTTAGAAAACAGTGAAGAATTCAGTTAAATTCATACTGCAGAAAATGCTCGGCTTCCGGTCGTATCTCTTCACATTTGCGAAATACAAAATCCGAAACCTCCACAAAGACGAAAAGGAAAATGACTTTTTCCAATTCCTTGAATTGTTGAAATGCAGCGAAGGAAACATTTTGGATATTGGTGCAAATCTCGGGATCATGACGGTGCACCTGGCACAAGCATTTCCGGATGCTACCGTTCATGCTTTCGAACCAATCCCGGACAATTGCCATGTATTCAAACAGGTCATCGAAAAATACAAACTCAAAAATGTAGTGTTTCATGAAGTTGCATTGGGAGAAGAAAATGGAACCGCTGAGATGATTCTTCCTCGAAACAGGGGTACAAAGCTGCAGGGCCTGAGCCATGTGAAGCATAACTCCATTACCGAGTGGAACGATGGAGAGGTGTTTGAAGTGGAGATGAAACGACTCGACGATATGGATATCGGAAAAGTCTGCGGAATCAAAATGGACGTGGAAAATTTTGAATATTTCGTCTTAAAAGGTGGAATTGAATTACTGAAGCGAGACAGTCCAATCATCTACACCGAACTCTGGAAGAACGGAAACCGGACGAAATGTTTCGAGCTCCTGGAAGAACTTGGCTACAAACCCCACGTGGTTCAAAAAGGACACCTTGCCGTATACGACCAACGTCTGAGCAAAGCACAGAACTTTATTTTCATCCATTTCTAGTGGATCGGCTTCGACGACGGAGATTACACTTTTTTCGATCACGGCCCTCATCCACAAACCGATCAACTCATTGTATCAAATCCGTCTCACACCGAAAGCGAAAGGTCAGATTCATACCCGGAGAACCATCCTCCGGCAGGACACCTTGGTTTACAGAAAATTGAAAAAAGTATCTTTGCCACCAATGGAAACGCTTTTATTGCGTTAGCAATAGGACATGCAAAAAAAGTTCCTTTCGGGTTTGATCTTAATGATGGTACTCAACCTTCTCATCAAACCGTTGGCCATTTTTGGAATCGATGCGCAGGTTCAGAATCAGGTCGGATCTGACGATTACGGCATCTACTTTTCCTTGCTGAACTTCTCGTTTCTGTTCAATATTCTAATGGATTTTGGAATCAACAACTTCACAACGAAAAGCGTTGCACAGGCACCCAAAGCGACAGTTACCTATTTGGGGAAAATACTGCTTTTCAGATTGGTTTTGTTCGTATTTTACGCAGTCGTTACATTCAGTATCGCCCTGGTAGTAAACTGGAATGTTTTTGAACTCCAACTCCTGTCTCTCCTGGTGCTCAATCAATTTTTTGTTACCCTCATCGCCTATGCAAGAAGTCATTTTGGCGGACTTCTGATGTTCCGTACCGATGCCGTTTTAAGCATACTTGACAAAGCCCTGCTGATCATCTTCTGTGGTTTGTTGCTCTATACTCCAATTGCCGGGGAAACCTTCCGGATAGAATGGCTCGTATACACACAAACCGTGTGCTACGGACTGACTTTTCTTCTGGCCATGGGAATGTTGTTTTCCCGAATCGGCATTCCTAAAATCAGCTATAAGCACACATTCACATACGCCATCGTACGGAAAAGTGCTCCCTATGCACTCCTCATTTTGCTCATGATGATCTACACACGCGTCGATTCGGTGATGATCGAACGGATGCACCCCGATGGGAGATGGGAGGCCGGGTATTATGCCCAGGGATTTCGATTGCTGGATGCCTGCTTTATGTTCGCCATGATCTTCTCGAATTTGCTGTTGCCTCTTTTTTCAAGAATGCTGTCCAAAAAAGAAGATGTTTCTCCTGTGTTGTCGGTTTCCGGAAGATGGCTGATCAGCGGAGCGATGACGTTAGCGACGATTGCCTTTTTTCACGGTGAGCAAATACTTTCCTGGATTTATGACCAGGACATTTACGAGAGTGCACCCGCATTTCGCCTGCTCATGGTTGCCTTGGTCGGCATGTGTGTGAGTTTGATATTCGGAACCCTGCTTACCGCGAATGGATCCCTGAAATTCCTGAATTCGGTTTCCACACTTGGTATTTTGGTAAATATCGGACTGAACCTGTTTCTGATTCCGGAATACGGTGCAATCGGAGCGGCATTTGCGACGATGGTTACGCAAGCAGCAGTAGCCGTTTCACAGGTGATTTATTCAGTGTATACCTTCGGATTGCGCCCATCAATCCCGATGTTCCTAAAGTTCCTGCTGTTGATCGGAGCAATAGTGGGTGTAGAATTCCTCATTCCAGGCGAAATCTATACAATATGGATACGTGTCTTCATAGCAACGCTGCTCCTGTTTGTTCTTCGATTGATTGATCTGAAACAACTGATTGCAACCTTGCGAAATTCGGAGGAAGAAGAAATCCCATCTTAATACAATAAAGTCGCCTTTTTGCAGTTTAACAGACTTGAATAAGAAACCTTAACTTCGTAGTCTTTTAAAACCAGAACAATGGCTGAAAACATAGATGATCTTCGGCAGGAAAGCCGGAATCTGTTGATATTCATCTGGAGAAAACGACTGATTATCGGAATGGTTACGTTCCTGGCGGTGGCGGCATCTGTAGTCACATCACTGATGATGACTCCCGAGTATCGATCAACGGCAATTGTATTCCCCGCAGCAACCAGTACGGTGTCGTTTTCTGAGCAACGGCAGGCAAAAGCTTCATCGATGGACTTCGGGGAGGAAGAACAAGCGGAACAACTCCTGCAAATCCTGCAATCTTCGAGAATTCGCAACAAGATTGTGGCTCAGTTTGACCTGTTCAATCACTACGAAATCGACTCAAAAGACCCGAACAAGAACTATAAATTAACCAGGGAGTACGAAGGACATTTCCAATTTACACGCACACGCTACGGATCAATTACCATAGATGTGTGGGATCGGGATAGTGTTCTGGCGATGCAAATGGCGAATAAGGTAGTTCAACTCATCGATACGGTGAAAAATGCAATGGTTCAGGAGCGTACCTGGCCAGCATTTGAAATCAACAAGCGCAAGAAACAAATGCTCGAAGACGAGCAAAAGACGATTATTGCTGAAATGGACAGCCTTTCCCAACTGGGAGTGGTTTCGGTTGAAGCCCGCGCCAATCTGTATTCGGCATACAATCAATCCAAGAACCCGGCAGACCGCGCCTTTTTTAAGGAGCAAATCGATATGAACCTCAAGTATGGAGCTAAATTCGATGGATTGGAGATGCTCCGGGATGAGAAAATTGTGAAACTAACGAAGTTCGAAGATTCCTACGAACAGTCTGAATCCGATGCGAATACGCTGTTCAACCACAAGTTCGTCGTAGAAGATGCGGTGGTAGCAGATAAGAAAGATAAACCCAGGCGGATGTTGACCGTTTTTCTTGCTACCGTGGGTGCTTTCTTCTTCATTGTGTTTGCATTGTTGGTCAAAGAGCGCTTCGCCGAAATCCGAAAAATGGCTTGATTGCGCACCCTTCTTCAACATAGGGTTGTCCTGATTTTCGCGTTTATTTACGTTGCGCTGGCTTGCTACTCATTATGGATTGACCTCGCATTCTTAACGCTGGCACCCTTTGGTTTATTGACCCTTTATTTTGCCGTATTCTACATGGAGTGGTCTTACTTGCTGTTGGCATTTCTCGCTCCGATTTCTGTCAACATCGAGGAATACACAGAGAGCATAGGTCTGTTCATTCCCACTGAACCTCTGTTATTCGGAATGCTCATCCTCCTGCTGATGCAACACATACAAAAGAGACGATTCGAATTGTATATCTGGAAGCACCCGATTGTAATGGCCGTGGTTTTCTACCTCATCTGGACTTTCATTACATCGGTAACCAGCGAGCATCCGTCTGCATCGTTTAAGTTTCTGCTGGCAAAATTGTGGTTCATTGTACCCGTACTGTTTTACGGCCCTCAGGTATTTCGCAAAAAGGAACGCGTCAGAACCTTCATTTGGTTGCTTTGCCTCGGGATGACGGTCGCCATTCTCTATACGCTTATTCATCATGCGAGCTACGGTTTCGCAGAAAAGGAAGGGCACTGGGTGATGTGGCCATTTTTCAAGGACCATACCATTTATGGAGCGGCTGTTGCCTTCGTTACGCCGTGTATTGTGGGGCTATATTTTTCAAAGAAGCATCCGCCGCTTACGCAGTTTATCTTGATTGGGTTGTTCCTCATCATCCTGATCGGATTGTACTTCAGTTATACACGGGCGGCATGGTTGAGCGTAATTGCAGCACTGGGTGTCTGGGGAGTCATCAAGTTGAGAATTCGATTTTCAATTCTGGCCGGAGTTACGGTACTTGCAGCATCTACCCTGTGGATATCGTGGGATCAAATCCAAATGGAGCTCGAACGAAACAAATACGAGCATACAACGGAAGACTTTGGAGAAAAGTTCAGAAGCGCTACGAACGTTACAACCGATGCTTCCAACCTTGAGCGCTTGAACCGCTGGGCGTGCGCCATCGAAATGTTCAAAGAACGTCCGATAGTGGGATTTGGACCGGGAACGTACGCGTTTGAATATGCCCGCTTTCAGCAACCAGATAACTTAACAATCATCTCCACGAATTTTGGCGATTTGGGGAATGCGCACAGTGAATACCTTGGTCCTTTGGCCGAAATGGGTATACTCGGAATGCTCGCAATGCTGTTGATCGTAGCCGCGATATTTTACAAGGGGATCAAGCTATATTACCGTTGGCCGGGAGAAGATAAAGAAATGCGGACATTGATCCTGACCATGCTACTCGCAATGGTAACGTATTTCATACACGGAGTCCTCAACAACTACCTCGATACCGACAAGGCATCCATTCCAATTTGGGGATTCTGTGCCGCGCTGATTGCGCTCGAACATCAGTTGCCTAGTGAGCAATCCACAATTCGGGATTCAAACTCGTAACCGTACTTCCAACTACTTTGTGAATCTCAAAGTGAACCACAGACAACGATTGACCATCTTTCGCCAGTAGTGAACCGATGATTTTTTGGGTGGAGACTTTCGATCCTGTGGTGACGTACGTGTCCTGCAAATTGCTGTATACGGTGCGGTAATTTCCATGTTTGATAATCACAACTTTACCCGCACCGGGGATATTCAGAACACTTGTCACTTCTCCCTCGAATACGGCCCGGACCTGAGCGTTTTTTGCTGCACTTATATCAACTCCACCGTTGTTCGTGTAGACGTTTTTCAGGGTGGGGTGAGCGTTTTTCCCGAAATGTTCGGTAATGGTTCCTTTGGAAACGGGCCACGGAAGTTTCCCCTTGTTTCCGGCAAAACTGCTACTCAATGCCGCTGATTCTTTTGTTTCTTTCAAAACCACCGTAGCGCTTGGCCTGTTTGCAGAATTGTTTGACGTTGCCGTGCTCGATTCCCGCGCTTTCGCTTCGGCTTCGGCTTTTCTCCTTCGTTCTTCTGCTTCCGCAATTTCTCGTTGAATCGCAGCCTGAATTTTCACTTGCAGATTTCTTCTCTCACTTTCTTCCTTCCTCAGTTGCTTGAGAAGAACGTCTTCTTCCGCTTTAAACTGCTGGTAAACTTCTTTTTGCCTGACGCGGTCTTTTTCAATTTCTGCGCGTTCCTTCCGCTTTTCACCTACAATGGACAACTTGTATTCGCGCTCTTTCTTAACGGCGGCTATTTCCTCTTCAATTAGCTTCTGATTTTGCTGAATCACAACGAACTGCTTCATCTGGAGATCGGCAATGCGACGCAAATAGGCATTTCTCTTACGTGCCTCGAAATAACTCGATGCGGTAAAGATGAACATGATTTTGTTGTACTTACCACGATTTTTGTACGAGAAGAGCAAGAGTTTTTTGTACTGTTCTTTCAGCCGCTTTACGCGCTCGTTGAGCGCAACAATTTGTTGTTCCTTCCGCTGAACTGTGAGCTCTGCTCCCCGAATTTGATCATCGAAGTTGCGAAGCAATTGTTCCCGGTAATGAATTTGATTTTCAATGAGGCGAAGTGAATGTAATGAGGTTTCCGTATTCGTCTGCGTTTTGCCCAAAAGTGTTTTGGTATTGGCAATTCTGGCCTCGAGTCGTTCCTGTTCTTTTTTCAATTTGTCACTGCTCTGTGTCCACCCAACAGTGGATACGAACATCAATAGAATGAGATGGATGAGTTGTTTATTCGCAGGCTTCATAACTTTCGGGTATGACAAAATGAATTCCGTCGTTATTGTCAATTCGGGTCTTTGTGTATTCCATTTCTGCACAAATTTCCTGATCTTTTCGTTGTACAATAACGATCATTTTCATGGGAAATGTGTGTCCGGAAATGGCCTCCCGTTCCTTGCATTCAATTCGAATGACAGTAGAATCCGATGGGCTTTCAATTACCGTTGATTTAAGAAATTCGGCATCCTCGGTCAGGGTATAGTAAAAGACGAGTTCACCTTGTTTCAGATCGTCTAGTTCGCGTTTTGAGTGTGAACACAAGGTGTAATTCGTTACATCCTTCGTACGATGATATTTCGCTCCGGATTGAAATCCAACGGGTAATCCAAGGAACAGTTCTTCAATGTTTCGATGCGTGAAGTCTACGCCAAATTGCTGTTTGATATAGTCCACTTCTTCCAGAATGTAGCAATTTTCACGTTTGTTGGTTATTTTCATTGAATCCTTTGAAATCACCGCGTTCACAACAGGGAAGCGTGCATAGGTAATCAGCAAATTCACCGCGCTGTCTTCGAGGATGCGAAGTGAGGTTTTGAAAGAAACACTCTGGGCCGAATCCTTGTATTTCGTCTTGATTTTCGAATAGAAAAACTCAACGGATGTGGATGAAAGACGATCCAGCCTTTCAATAAGTACTTCTTCCTTCATGCGCGGAAGTCGCACACCATCGCCTTTGTCGCGGTTACCGCAGGCAACTAGAATTCCCACAAGGAGAACCAAACACCCCGTGTACTTAACGCGGTTCATGATAGGTTTTCTCTGAAATTTTGCGCTGTAAAAGCGTATTTTCAGGATCCATCTCAGCTGCCATGTTCCACCATTCCAGTGCTTTGGAGAGATGGTTCAGTTTGAAGTTGACGTCTCCGAGATGCTCAATGATCTCAGGGTCTTCCTCATTCATGCCGTAGGCTTTCTCGAACTGATCCAGGGCATCTTCGTACTTCCCATCCTGGAACAAAATCCATCCATAGTTGTCTATGAAGTACGCTTTTCCGGGAGCTGCGTCAAGTACTTGCTTAGCGAGTGACTTAGCCAGTGCAAGATCGGTCTTATGATCGGCAAGTTTACGAGCAAAGTTGTTTTTGAGAAGTAGACTTGCCGGGTCAAGTTCCAGTGCTTTTTTGTACTTCTCTTTCGCAGTGGATGGCTCACCTGTTGCGAAGTATGCATCGCCCAATTGACCATAAAATTCAGCGAGCAATGGCGTGTCGTTGATGACAAGTTCCAATCCGGTGGAAAGAACCTCAATGGCTTCATCCGGACGTCCGGTGAGGTTGGCACTCACACCGTTTAAGAGATAAACCGTTGATATTGTCGGGAATAAATCAAGGCATTCTTTGCTGTCTTCGTAGAGCCAATTGTCCTTGCCAAGCTGGTACTCCATTACAAGAACCTGGTTCCAGATCGGAAATTGATTTTTGTCGTATTCAAGTGCTTTCCGATAGGCAATAAGGGCTTCTTCCTCCTTGCCGATCTGCATCAAATAATCACCGTTAATCGAATGCGCCTTAGCTTCGTTCGGATATTTTTCGAGCATGATTCCCACCAGTTCGGTCATCTTTTCATCTTCTGAGAAAACCGTTTCCTGCATGGACATCAGAATCTTCATCTTGGTGTCGATGTCTACATCGTCTGAACCCAATGCTCCAACCAGCAATTCATGTACCTTGTCTTTTTTCCCCTGTCGTTGATACAAGTCTGCCAGGGCCAATTTTGCCCGACCGTTGTTTGGATCGGCTTTCACGAGTTCTTCCAGCATCTCACGAGCTTTCTGCTGGTTACCCGATTGGAGGTAGTGATCCGTGAGTGTTGCAATGAGCTGGGCATCCTTTGGGAATACCTCACGTGCTTTCATGAGTTCGCTCAGGCCTTTTTCCGGCTGATTGGCCATCATGTATAACTGGTACTTTTGAATGGACAATTGCGGGTTAAGACCGATTTGATCTTGCGTTTTATTCAATGCGTCAACGGCTTTGATGAAGTCTTTGTTCAAACGCAGTACTTCCGAATATCCATACAACCAATCGATGTTATCCGGTTGCTTTTTTACGAGAATTTCGAACTGAGTGATGGCGTTCGGATAATCACCCACGTTGAAGTACATGTAGGCCATTTCTTGCGTGTACCAAACGTTATCAGGATCCAATTCTGCCGCTTTTTGAATGTATTCAGCCGCTTTAGCCTCGTTGTTGCGCATCAATTCCAGTTCGGAAAGAGCATAATACACTGCATCGTCGTCTTTTCGCATGGCAAGGCACTCTTCCATGGCAAGAATTGCTTCATCTACGCGCCCTGTTGCTTTGAATCGAACCGCTTTGTGAAACTGAGTGATGTACCGATTTCCTTTTCCTTCGCGTTCTCTGGGAAAATTACCCGTTGTTTCTTTGGGTCCGCCACAAGAAATCAGCAGGAGTGCAAAAGCGGTGATATGCAGGAATGCCTTATTCATCAATACTGGAATAATCTCCAATGCTCAAATTCCGCGCCAAACCGTGATAGGAAGCATGTGCCCCGATCATTGAATCTTTTACAACGGCGTTTTCAATAACGGACTCGTGTTGGATGATTGTATTGGATATAACGCTGTTTTCCACTTTGGTGCCCGCACCTATCGAGACATGAGGCCCGACGATCGAATGGGACAAAACCACATTTTCTCCAATATAGCACGGTGGAATGATCACGGAGTTTTTGTTGGATACGCTCTCGTGAACAACTTCCTTTCCGCGCTCTTTGTCATATTCCAGCACGCGCTGGTTGGTATGAACGGTTACTTTCTTGTTGCCGCAATCGAGCCATTCGGATACTTCTCCCGGTTTGAAGGTGTTACCGGCCTCGGTAAGTCTGCGAAGGCCATCCGGAAGTTGGTATTCTCCCCCCTTGATTATGTTATGATCGATGAGGTACTGCAATTCACGGCGTAAATCTTCTCCTCGCTTGAAGTAATAAATACCAATCATGGCAAGGTCAGAAACGAACTCCTTGGGTTTTTCGACGAAATCTACGATCGCCCCCGAATCATTTAGTTTAACCACACCGAATGCACTCGGATCGTCGATTTGCTTCACCCAAAGAATGCCATCGGCATCACCATCTAATTTAAAATCCGCTTTGAAGAGCGTATCTGCAAAGGCAACTACGATGGGCCCATCCATCACCTCCTGCGCACAAAGCACGGCATGTGCGGTTCCAAGGGGTTCGTTCTGGTAGTATATGGAGCCTTTCGCACCCAAACTTTCGGCAACGCGAATGAGTTCTTCCTCTACCGGCTTTCCAAAATCGCCAATTACAAATGCAATTTCCTCAATGGGTTCAGCACAAACAGCCGCAATGTCTTCTACCAATCGGTGTACGATTGGTTTTCCACCGACAGGTACAAGCGGTTTCGGAACGGTTAGCGTATGGGGTCTGAGCCGGCTTCCACGGCCGGCCATTGGAACGATGATCTTCATATTATTTAATTCACTCCTGTACTGCCAAAGCCACCTGCACCGCGATCGGTTTCACTCAAAGAGGACGTTTCTTTCCATTCTGCCTGCTCGAATCGGGCAAACACCAACTGTGCAATGCGTTCACCATTTTCAATCGTAAAAGGCTCATTCGAAAGGTTGATGAGAATCACACCTACTTCTCCACGGTAATCTGCATCAATGGTTCCCGGTGCATTCAATACGGTGACGCCCTTTTTCAGAGCCAATCCGGAACGTGGCCGTACCTGGCATTCATACCCTGAAGGAATCTCCAAAAAAAGTCCGGTTTTTACGAGTACTCTTTCCATGGGATTCAGCACCACCGCACTGTCCAAACAAGCACGAACATCCATACCTGCGGACGATTCCGTTTCATAGGCAGGTAAGGCCTGACCCGAACGGTTGATAACTTTGACGTTCATATTACTTTTAGCTGTATTCAAAAGTACGAAATTCGAGCCCCCGACAGTTGCGAAAATGGCATGAATGACCGGAAGTTACTAACGTTGCGTTGTTAGCGTCTGGCCTTCAACTTTTCGAATAATGCAACGATTTTGTCTTTGTCATCGCCTTCTTGTAGCACTCCACCAACGACCTTTTCGCTAAAACTTCCGACACCGTGCCCACCTATAACCTGCGCCCCGCGATAGGGCATGATGGTTAGCAGATGATCCAAAACCGATGCACCACCGCGTGCTCCGGGAGAGGCCGCAAGAAATACACAGGGCTTCTCCTTGAAGATTTTGTTGGTGCTGATACGGGAGATCCAATCCAAAGCATTTTTGAAAAAGGCTGGCATGGATCCGTTGTGTTCGGGACTGGAAACGATGAAGGCATCGGCGTCGTTGAATTTGGCATTTAATGTTTGCATGGATTCCGGGTAGCCGGAGCTTTTTTCCAGATCGACTCCAAATAAAGGTGCCGGATAATCACGTAAATCAATGATTTCTACTTCTGCAAAGTCTACCAGTGGAGCTACTGCATGGATAAGCTGCTGATTGATAGAGGTGGAACTGTTGCTGCCGGAAAAGGCAAGAATTTTCATGATGGTCAATTTAATTACCAAGGTAAATAATTAAGCCGTAACTAAAAAGACACGGGATGATTTTGTGGATTTTCTCTCGGGAATTTGGTTTCTCAATGACGCGAAAAGCAAACGATTTATACCGGGATTTTCGCCGATTCAAGAGGAGAAGGAGGAAATTTCGAACCTCACTATCAGGTCTACGATTGATACGTGAGACCGGAAGGAGCATCAACTTTCGGGGAACATCGCGGTTGTAGCTGATTAGGTTCACGGAGAAGAACAAGTAAATCAGAACGGCAATGCTCCATCCCAGTTGTAGGCGAGATAGGTACCCCATTCCGTAAGTCCGCCTTTCACAGAATCATTTCAGTTCAACATCGTCCGAAACAGAATGAAAATCATAGGCTGAACTAGTGTATATCATGTATTTACTTGTAAATACTTCTGAATTTTGCTACGAATGTCTATTCAATATGAAAACAATACTGATCCCTACGGATTTTTCAGATAACGCATGGAAAGCGGCTGGATATGCGGCACACCTGTATCCTGAAACTCCGTGCAAATTCGTGATTGTCCATGCATATTACGCACCTGGTGGTATTTTGGAAGCTGATGCTTCCGAATACATTTCGTCGGTGTCCAAGGAAATAAATGATCAAATGACCGGATTCGAACGTGCATTTCGAGACTTTGATCTTCATCCCGAATCGATTGTAGAATCCATTGCACGATACGGAATGACTTCTGCTGTTATTCAAAATCTGGCGAAGGAACAATTCGCTGACGTCATAATTATGGGGACCAGAGGAGCAAGTGCTGATCGGAGCATTGTTTTGGGTAGTAATGCTATAGATGCA
>JAURNA010000128.1 GCA_030830385.1 Crocinitomicaceae bacterium
GTTGTGAGAACAGACCGGGTTAGCTTAGGTTATTTTTGTCTCACATCATAAATGTAAACATTATTTCACAGGATATTCAATTCATCGGTAAAAAAGTTTTATTTGTATGTTAAAAATCATCATTTGCAGATAAACACCCCTCATCAACGCATTCACATCCCCCCTTGTCAATGAGCCGAAGATGCGCAAGAGAAAACGGAACAGAAATCCCATACTTCATTCCGCTTTTGTCCGGATAACCGTTTCCCGGAACTCTCCCTGTATTTCCTTTGATTCTCCATCAATAAATGTTGTTGATCTGATAATCGACTCCGCAGAAAGAGAACGTTTCTCCCTTGCATTTTCCGGCCATTACGGCATAAATGGGTGCACTCTTGGAAATGCCCACAAACTCTTTGCCTTTGACCCAAAAAGGAACGGTTGAATGTCCAACGATGAAATTCCTCAGGTCTGTTTCGACCACCGCACCTTTGTCAACTGCTGAAGCCGGCTCTGTTGAGATGGATTCGATTTCCTGCAATTTTCCTTTCGCTCTGTTCAATTGAATCCGGAACAAATGTTCCATTTCTCCGGCCTCGTACTGATGTGAAAAATCTTCCGGCTCACGCACGTCTTCCTCATCCATATCAACCATTGTGTGGGTTAGGTTCATTTTCTCTTCAAACTCCTGAATCAAGCATTGTTGCATCTGAATGAGTTTATTCTTGATTGCTGTCTTATTCATGTTCTTATTTTTCCTGAAATGATGGAGTACTCTCTCGTTTACACGCCTTCTGAATGGTCATTGCTGTGGTGATTGAAGCATTGTTTATTGCACGAATCGTATGCCTTTGGTTGCAACGAAACCCGATTGCCATATTTATATGGCATCTGCTTGTTCGGTTCAGTTTTCATTTCGTTTTTGATTTTCTCTCTGAAGTGGGCCGGAAGTTCTTCGCAACTCAGTTTTGTTTCCACGGACATGTAATTCAGTTTTTAACAAATTACGCGGATACCCGTCCGGAATCAAATGATGTCTGTCGGTTTGCAAACATGATTTTGGTCAGTTAAGCGCCATTTTCAAAAAAGATTAGAGCAGAGAATTTGTGTGCGAATATGGATCACCGGAGTTATCTTTGTGAACCGTGAAAACCGATCCAAAATTTTACGTTTTTTCATCAGAAATTCCTTCGACGGAAATTCCTCGGTTGTTTCCGTTTCCACACGCAGGAACGCCTCATCCATTGGCAAAAAAAGCTGCAAGTGCTCTACAGAAATCGTTGGTCGACATGGGGATCACCTCTCAAGACGAAGGAAAAATGTTCGGTGTGTTAGTGGTTCGTGATTCGTTGGGAAACGTTGGTTATCTGGCCGCTTTTTCCGGAAGGCTGAACGATTCTTATACGCATCCGCACTTTGTACCACCGGTATTTGACTTGTATGGAGAAGACGGCACGTTTGTTTCCGGTGAATCTGAAATCAATGCGTTGAATGCGGAAATAAAAATGCTCGAACAAAGCGACGATATGCAGGTATCAACAGCGCGGTTATCGGAACTCATGGATCAATCACGGCAGGAAATCGAGGAGTCACAAGCAAGAAACCGGGAAGCAAAGCGGCGGCGAAAACTGCAACGTGACCAACATTCCGATGGCAATTCTCAAGCGGAACTTGAGCTACTCAATCGTGAAAGTAAACGAGATGCATACACATTGAAACAACTCAAGAAATACTGGAACCAACGCATCGAAAAGGCACGGAGAGATCACTCCGAAATACAAATGAAGATTGATGATCTTAGCGCCAGACGGAGATCCAAATCGAAGACTCTTCAAACCTATTTGTTCCGTCAATTTGACTTTCTGAATTCGCGAAAAGAACTCCGAAATCTGCACGATCTTTTTAGTGAGACTGCATTCAAAATACCGCCTTCAGGTGCAGGAGAATGTGCGGGTCCCAAGTTGCTTCAGTATGCGTTTCAGCAGGATTATCAACCCCTCGTTCTTGCAGAATTTTGGTGGGGACTTCCTCCATCGGGTGAATTGAAGAGGCACGGTTATTTTTATCCGGCGTGCCGCGGCAAGTGTGAGCCTATCCTGAAGCATATGCTTCAAGGTATGTCCGTTGAAGAAAATCCACTTTTAGCAACATCTGAATCCAGGCTGGAAATATCCATTTTGTTTGAAGACGAATTTCTGGCTGTTATTTCCAAACCCGGTGGATTGTTGTCCGCTCCCGGGAAAGAATTGAGGGATTCAGTCTTCTCCCGAATGCGGGATCGCTATCCGGAAGCGAATGGACCGCTGGTTGTTCATCGATTAGACATGGCCACATCGGGAATTATGCTGATTGCAAAATCGTTCGAAACATACAAAAAGTTGCAAGCGCAATTTATCGACCGAACCGTTCACAAAGAATATACTGCAATTCTGGAAGGTACCCCCCCATGCGACAGGGGGATCATTCGCCTGCCGCTTCGTACCGACATTCTTGATCGACCTCGTCAAATGGTGTGCTTCGAACATGGGAAAGAGGCCATTACCGAATGGGAATTGATTCAAGCTGAAGATGGTCGATCAAAAATTCGTTTCTTCCCCAAAACAGGCAGATCACACCAACTTCGGGTACATGCTGCTCATAAAGATGGGTTGAATGCTCCTATTGAAGGGGATGATCTTTATGGTACACCGTCCGGCAGACTTCACTTGCACGCATCCGCCATTCGGTTTTCGCATCCCGAAACGGGAAAGCAAATGCTTGTTGAAGATGAAGTGCCATTTTCCCTCAAAACCCATTGAATTTTGTAGTTTGCAACATGATGATTCGGTCAGAAATGTCTTTGTATTCTGCCATGAACTGCTTTGGTGGTCTCCTGAAAATAAATACAAAAATGTTGTGATCAATTATCGTCCGCATTCGACTCATGGGTCTGAATGACATGTTGTTTAATGAACTGGGGGGTCTTGAAACGTACAAACTACCCTAGCGGAAACATCTAAACGGAAAATGTCGTATCTTAGTCCATAAGCTAAATCACTATTTATGAAAAAAACACTATTTTTTGTTGTTTTCTGGGGTCTTGGAATGTCCTTTTCATTCGGGCAGGCATGTGCGCCAGATTCCCAATATACCACGGCGGGGGTATATCCTGACAGTGCCACCGGGCTTTCCCCTTCATGTGTAGGTGTGTTGTACGATGAGTTGATCACAATTGTCGTTCCTGCTGATACGACTGTTGTCGTAGGCGGGATATCACTTCCCGCTGCTTTTGACAGTGCTGTTGTAACAAGTTTCCTTGGACTTCCTCCAGGATTTACATACGCTTGTCATGATGCCGGAAATGTTGTTTCACCGACCGATGGATGCACGTATGAGGGGGGAACCACAGGGTGCATGGTAATATCGGGAACACCTACAGCAAGTGATATCGGTACGCATGTTCTGGCAATTACAGTGGATGCGTACGTTGGAGGGGCCCCGACCCCTGCATTAACGCAGGTTGTAGATTACTACACAATTGTCATTAGTGGGTGCACAGCGAGCCTTGCTGAGCATCTGACTTCTGCATTCACATTGTATCCCAACCCGTCGACTGATGCAGTTACGCTTGAAGCATCATCCGGAGCAACAATCGAAGGATTGAACGTTACAAGCGCAACCGGACAAGTTATGTTTGCGGAGTCTGGGTTGAGTACTTCCCGATTCGAACTGAACACGAACGCGTACGAAAGCGGACTCTACTTTGTTACTGTTGACAACGGGTCAACGGTGGAAGTAATCCAATTCGTGAAGAAATAATCTGTTGTACAGAAACGAAAGCCGCTCCGTTTGGGGTGGCTTTCTTCATGGCGGAATTCGGGGAAGTTCAGGCTGGGTTTTGATCCGTCTCATCGCGGGTAGTTCGCCATACTTGTGTGGCAGAGATATTTTTTTTCATCAAGGGTGAGGTATCTATACATTTTTGGTTTATATTTGCCCACGCTTTCGTTCAGAGGCAGTCTGATTTGCTTCAATGCACAGGTAGGTTTTGTACGAAAAGTGCGTAACAAGTTCTCCGAGTGTGACTGTTGTCACAGCCAAATGGCGAGAAACTTGGTCCGGTAGTTCAGTTGGTTAGAATACTTGCCTGTCACGCAAGGGGTCGCGGGTTCGAGTCCCGTCCGGACCGCCAACAAGATAAGTCCTATATGGCTGTAGGAATTAGAAAACCCAGTGAAGTATCAAAATTCACTGGGTTTTTGCTTTCTACTAATCCCAAATCAAATAGACATCAGGAGACAAAAAAAGCCTAAAGGAGACAGAAATGTTTCAGTTTTTGTTTCGGTTGAAATGGCAATGTTTCAGTTGAGGAGATTTTCCTACATCATTTCACTTTAGTTTATTTTGACCAACACCCCAGTAAAAACATTTATTACCCCAAAAAACCTCGATAAATGGAAATTACCCTTTCAAAACTAATTTTACCCTTTTAAAAGTTAAATGAATTACTTTTTGCAAGCAATAAACCTAAAATACCCCACTTTAGATAAAATAAAGTATTTTTACCCTTGCTAAACTGATTTTACCCCAGTAAAAAGAAATAAAATGAAAAAAGTAGGATACACTTGGCTTCAGGAAAAGTTACACCTTAAGGGGTATCAACTTTCGCATGAATCATATATTGGGACGACGGACAAAACCGAGCTAAACTCCAAAAATACAATCATCCAAACATTTAAATCAAAATATGACGTAAGCTCTGATCTGCCAATGTCGCATTTAGAATTTGCGCTGAAATACGATGACCTAAACTTGGCTTTCATGAAAGAAGTATTTACAACTGTTGGTCATAAGGAAGTGGAAGAATATGTTTTATCCAAGCCCAATCGAAAGTATCCAAGAATTATTGGTTATCTATATGAGTTCACAACAGGTAAAGAAATAGCTGCAAAAGTTACTACCACCAATTATGAGGATGTTCTGGATTCATCTAAATATATTACAGGAGAGATTACGAAAATCTCAAAATGGAAGATTAATGATAATTTATTAGGATCCGAAAAGTTCTGTCCTATAATCAGACGAACTGCAGAACTTGCTGAACTGCTTCATTGGGATATTAGTGAAGCAATAGATAAATTAAAGGATGAATATTCCCCAGAAATATTCAAACGAGCCAGTTATTACCTGTACAAGAAAGAATCTAAGTCATCAAGTGAGATAGAAAGAGAAGATCCTCCCAAAGACAGGATGGATAAGTTCATAGCCTTGCTTGAAGATGCTGGGCAGAAGACTTTTGAACAGTCTTTGTCAGAAAATGAATTGCTTAGGATACAAAACGAAATTGTTGATCCTCGGTACGCAGACAAAGGTTTCAGAGACTTTCAGAACTATGTAGGGCAAACAATGAGAGACTATTCTCAAAAAATACATTACGTATGTCCACCTCCAGAATTCGTTAAATCTCTCATGGATGGGATTGTTGATTTGGAGCAAAAAAACACCAAAACCGAGGCGATCATAAAAGCTACAATGGCATCGTTTGGTTATGTCTATGTTCACCCATTTGAAGATGGAAATGGTAGGATTCATCGATACCTAATTCATGATATTTTGGTTCGAGATAAAGTGGTGCCAAATAGTACTATTGTTCCTGTATCGGCACAAATATTAGCCAATATGGATGAGTATGATGTTGTTCTAGAAACACTTTCCAAACAAGTGGAAATCAAAGCGAATTACGACTTAAATGACCATGGAGAAATGATTGTAACAAATCCTTCAGAAATAGAAGCATTGTATCGATTCCCTGATTTAACACGTCATTCAGTTTTCTTAGCAAGAGCTATTCAGTCAACCGTTAACAATGATGTGCCTAACGAGCTTTTATTTTTACAGCGTTACGATGAACTAAAGACCGACATTCAGAAAATTGTGGATATGCCAGACAAGAAAGTGGATCTTATGATTATCTTATTGCATCAGAACAAAGGAAATCTAGCAGCCCGTAAGCGAAAGTTCTTCAAGGAACTAAACCCTGAAGAAATCAAACAAATGGAACATGCGTATCAATTAGTGTTTGAAAAGAGTTAAATTTATTCGATCTAGAGTTCGCATCAAGAAAATCCAACGCTCAAAGACTTTAATATTGCATGATTTAGTTGTGGGAGAGTGGTAGTCTTTCACTAAGTGTGTAAACTAAACGTCATAGTTCCAGTCTGTCTGTATAATCCAAGCATACTGACCCACTAAATCCGGCTGATCGTGAACCGGGTATTCCGGCTCATTGTGACCCACCGATTCCGGACGAAAGTGCCCCCAAAAAATGGATAGGATAGTTAGTCGCTCCTTACAAAACAGGCTTATCGTGCGTTCCGGATTTCATTTCAAGCGTTCAAATTTGAGACGTTCGTTCCAAAAGGTATTTGTTTAAGCATTGAACACCTCAAACAGCCAAAAAATGATGTCCTTTTTGAGTTTTTCCATCATTTTCTGGATAAACCGGAGCCCATTGTGCCACGTGTAAAATCCATTCCAATCGACTGACGCTTTCCTTGTACACGCATGATGCTGATGCGATCACAGAAAAGAATCATGAATTGGCAAAGAAATTGCTGGAACTGAAGTAATCAAAATCAATTATATTTAAGGCATGAAATTATTATTGATCACACTTGCTAGCACTTTGGTATTCAGTGTATTTGCACAACAAACCATTAATGCATCGATTACACACGGCGGAATGCAGCGCGATTATATTCTGTATATCCCTGCGGTATACGACGGAACAACAAACGTTCCCCTATTGCTCAACTTCCATGGATATACGAGCAATGCAAATCAACAATTGTTTTACGGTGATTTCAGACCGATCGCAGATACAGCCAATTTCATCATTGTACATCCACAAGGAACACTTGACAACACAGGAAATACCCACTTCAACGTTGGTTGGGGAGGAAGTTCTGTTGATGATGTGAGCTTCACATCTGCCCTACTTGATACCTTGATCTCTCAGTACGCGATTGATGTGGACAGAGTCTATTCAACAGGAATGTCAAATGGCGGCTATATGAGTTTTCACCTAGCATGTAATTTAAGTGATCGCATTGCAGCAGTTGGTTCTGTGACGGGAGCTATGGTATCAACAACGTTGTCAAACTGTAATGCTTCTCATACAACTCCTGTGATCCAGATCCACGGAACAAACGATGTGACAGTACCTTACAATGGAAGCGCATGGTCAGGAGGTATTCCCGACATATTGAATTTTTGGTCATCGTATAATGGCTGTAACCCAACACCGGTTATCGAAGCAATGCCGGATACAGACCCTACAGACGGTTCCACGGTTGAAAAGCACAGCTATTACGACAACAACGGATGTACAACAGTTCGTCATTACAAGATTTCTGGTGGAGGTCACACGTGGCCAGGAGCACCAATTGATATTGGTGGGACAAACAACGACATTGACGGTTCTTTGGAAGTATGGAAGTTCGTTTCTCAGTTCAATATTTACGGTGTAATCGGTGCGTGTGAAAGTGCAGATGTACTCGAATTGGAAACTACCCCATATGTTGTATATCCGAATCCAAGTAAGAATGAATTAACAGTTAAAGGACTCAGTGAGGAGCTACAAGACGTTGAACTTATTACACTGGCAGGAGCTGTGTCTCTTGAGGCTACACTGAATGCTGCGAACAATACATTAGACGTTTCAGCTATTCCTGCAGGTAACTATCTTTTGAAAGTGGGCAATACAACGCTCTCTGTAAGCAAGGTTGATTAAAACGACGACCTTAGTGCCATGGCAAAAAGCGATCCTGGATTAGGCTCCTCGTACAGCAAGAAGATCAAACGATTGGTGAACGATGACGGTTCTTACAACATCAAACGTCACGATGGGTAGTGTCACCAATCATTTTCAAACGTTTGAAAATCATCGAAAATATACCTGTTTCTGTTGCGTAGCTCCTTTTGAGCACTCATCAGGAACTTCCATACGAGGAAAAACAAGGGTATGGATTTCTAAAAAAGACTGAGTTCCCGGTAAGTTAACTTAGAATTCAGTCTCACAGTCTCCTTGGATTATACATTCTACGGCATCGTACCGTTTTTGAATCATTTCTGAAGACTGATTCTTAGAGACGATCACAATTTTAGCCTGATGTTTAGTCTCTTCTCAAATTCTTTTCATTGCATCCATGTCGGTTATTGGGGAGTAAATGTGTAATCGTCGAGCCAATATGCAGAAGGATTCCGTTCCGCCATCATAATTCCTCCGTTGTTTTCATGGTGTACAATGTTGTGCTTTTTAAAAATGATTGTTGTATCCGTTTTACCAACAACTTCACATTTTCCTGAATGGTGTGACATAATAAATCGTGCATTCTTTCCGATGCCTGAAGAGCGTCTGATTGCCTCTGTGTATATATCATGCGCTTGTTCAACAGGAACCGCATACGTATAATTTCCTTTGGTAGGTCGGCACGCAAAAACGTAATAAGGCACCACGCCAACGTACGTCAATTGATCGTGTAATTCCCGAATCATTTCCGGGTCATCGTTCACACCTTTTATAATGGGCGTTTGATTCAGAATTGTGGCTCCTGCCTCTTTTAATGCGGTGATGGCCTGAATGCTCTCCTTCGTCAATTCATTGATATGATTGTAGTGAACCATCACAAACACCTGCTTCTCTTCATTAAAATCTTTCACAATGGCTAAAAATTCTTCGTCCACTCTCATTGGATTGAACGCCAGCATTTTCGTTCCAAAACGAACAATTTTGACAGAATCTATTTGTTTCAAGTCAGATAGGATTTCACGCACACGTCGATTACTCATCATTAGAGGATCTCCTCCTGTAAGAAGAACATTGCTAATTTCCGGGTGCTCCTCAATGTATTTGACTCCCGCTGAGACATCTCGTTCCACTTCGTCATTTTCATTTTGAAACAAACGCTTCCTGAAACAAAATCTACAATAGGCTCCACACACATCGTTACACAATAACAAAGCTGTTGGGCTGTACTTATGTTCAAGGCCTTTTACAGGTTGATACATCGTTTCATTGCTTGCATCCAATTCACCCCACTCCATATCTTCTTCTTTTCGGGGAACGATAATGTTCAGCAAAGGATCGTTTGGATTTGACCAATCAATCAAACTGTTGTAGTAGCTGTTGGTTCTGAATTTGTATTGTTCTTCTATCTTAATTAACTCGTCATCAACACGTTCAAGATCGGGTACTTTTGCTATTGAGTTGTAATATTTCACTTTTTCCATAATCTGTTTTTATATGATTCTTCCTTCAAATGATTCGGTACCATCGTTGCAATTTGTCTAAATGAGAACATTCTCATCAATGTGATTAAATCGATTTCTACATTCAATTCTGGTTTGACTGCTTTGATGAATTTCAACGCAGTCAAGCTATTTATCTGTGGTATCAAAGCAGTTATCCGAAGCGCGAACGGCATCAAGTTTTGGTACTCGTTGTGCACATTCCATAAGTTTCCCGGTCAGCTCTTCAAGCGTCTGTTTTCTTCTCCCGGTTGTTAAAACGTGGCATCACTGACGCGGACTTCCCGGCTTCCTGTTTCGTGAGAATACAGGTGATTTGTCTCGCTGTGAAACGTGTTCTTCTCACAATCAACAGTTTAAATTTAATAAAATTTTAAACTATCCGATTTTTGGGAAAGAAATACACTTTGCAAGGAGAACTTAGAAGCCTTGTTCAGTGTCCGCTTTTCGACGGTTACATCCCTTTTGGGTGTTTTTGACGGTCTGCTTCATGATTGAAACGCTGGACGAGATCATTTTTTTCAAAAAGTTCCTTTTTTCCTACCGAGCAACAACCCCATTCACATCTGCCAAACTCAAAGGCTGGTTCATGTATACACATACCGATGACTCGACTGTGTATATTTGCAGCACAAAAGCACTACTTCTCTCACGTCAAAGAGATCATGGCTTTCAAAGAGTAGCGGATATTCCGGTCGTAAAGAGCCCATAAGTCCAAAGGCATTGTACCCCGCTAAAAATGGAAATGTTCGATGGTAGAAACAAGGAGGTTCTCCTTTCAGCACGTTATGTTTTTCATCGTTCTAAAAATGATTTTCGCATTCTTCACGAACGTAATCCGATGTCCGGCTTATCGTGCCGGATTCACCATTTTTTTGTTGCACACCCAACGATCAACTACACTCAAAAAAGAGTATAACCCAAACAAAGAGTTACTGTTTTCAATCTGGGGTTAACGTTATTCGCTATGGTAATAAAGTGATTTCGTGACTGGTAGGTGACCCAAAAGTTAAGTCTTTTACCATAATGATAGCCTATCCCCGGAGAAAAGTAACTCGTAGGACCCGCATCGTAATCATTTCCAATTTCAAAATCCACAAAGGAATTTATGCTGATGTCCCGCACGTACGCTAAAGACAAAGAAATTCTTGATGTTGAATTGAAAAACATGTAATACCTTACGCCAATTGGTAACTCAATGAACTTTCCGCTAAAACGGGCATTCTTTGCTTCCTTTATAATCGTGTTCTGATAATAAATCGCATCAGAATCGTAATACATGTATCCAGGTGCGAAAAAAATCGTCCATTTATTATGATTGAATGGCATGATAAACGTGAAGTCCAAGCCAAGCTTGGCTCCAAATTTTGGATCAAAATCGGTGTTTTTCCATGTAGCGATGTAATCGCTGTATTTCATCTTGCTTCGATTTAAACCAACGAATGCAGATAGTTGAAACCATTTTTCATCTTTGGGAACAAACGATGTACTGGTAAACGGCGTACCGGTAGAAGCATTGTGTTGATTGTAGTTTTCAAAAAATCTGACCAAATCCGACTTAATGTAATTCAGGTTCGCAACGCTATCCGTGTTGTCGTTATCCATCAACTTGAAGAGTTGTGTCCGAAAGTGATTATTGGTTCCGAAGGAATTTGCTTGGATCAAATATCGCTTCCAGATCAATTGTTCTATTGGAGCATTATCAACGGAAAAAAAATAGCGTTTAATGTGCTTATCTTGGTATGAGAACAGAGTTGCTTTCCCCTCAATGAGTACTTTCAGCATGAGCACTTCTCTTCTGAAATCGGGTTCTTTTTCATAGGTTATATGTGTAAGATCATCAGATGTGCGATCAATATCTATGGTGTCACGAATGTATTTGAAGGTGTTGTACACACTGAATTCTGAAACAGAATCGATGGAAGCAATTTGAATGTCACCCTTGCCAGACAGTCTATATTCAAACTCAGTCGGATTCCTTTTCCAATCTCTGTCTTTAATCAGACATTCCACTTTTTTGCCCGAATTCTGGATAAAATATCCCTGCTCAAACAATAGTTGGGCATGGCTTCCGAATGAGAGAAAAAAGGTTAACATTAGTGTTGATGTAAGGTATTGAAACGAAATTGGGCGATACATATTTTTTCGTTCTATAGTTATTGAAAATAGATGAAGCAGACGGATTATTTCTTGATAAACGTTTATACTTCCCAAAGATTCTCTCGCATTCATCTCACGGAATCAAAGGTTTACTACTTTTTCATCATAAATTAGGGTGCCAAAGATAAAAATGTCCCGAATAACGAATGCATAGCATCCATGATTTGCCCCTTCAAAAGGATCGTTACGACCTCCATTTCCATACGTCCGTTGGGCGGATTCAACCTTTTTCCATTCAGTGTAATTTGCCATCCCGGGCTTCGCAATCCGATGATTTTGTTCTCTGATAATATTCGGGTCTTTCCCGCACTCATACGGGGCTTATTGAACGTCCAAGAGAGTCGCCTTATTGGAAACTCTTTTCTCCCTCGAATCGACCATCGGTTCTTCGGGATCAGGATAGCTCACACTGAATTGTAGCGTGAAGTAAACAGCTTATCGTGTACTCATTCCTCAGAGAAGACTCAATCACCAATGGGTTGATTTCTTCCGGGTTGAACGCTTTCATTCGAACGTACCGAAACCTTGATTTCCATTGAAAAGGGGCTCTTTGTACTTTTCGTTTGTTTCAAAACAGATAGATGTGACAGAGCCCTATCGCATTATTGTTACACTTCCAACGTATTGTTGTCTTTCATCGGTATATAAATCACCAAACGATAATTTCCAGCTGTAAACACCGTCCTGAACGAGCTTTCCTGCAAATGTTCCGTCCCAGTCGATAGTGGGATCTTCTGTTTGAAAAACCAATTGCCCCCAACGATTGTAGATTTCGAAACGAAAATCGAAAGAATCAAAGCCACTGAACATTACCGGACCAAATGTGTTGTTGAATTCATCTCCATTCGGCGTGAACGCATTGGGCACGTAAAACAGCAAAATATCCCTAAGGGTTACCCACAAGGTCAACGAATCAACACAACCATGCTCACTCACCGCTGTTAGCTGTACTTCGTATTCCTGACCGTTTCCGTTCAGGTATGTATGCGTCGGGGCTACCTCATTGCTGAACTCGCCATCTCCAAACGACCACGTGTAACTCACGGCACCTGTCGATTCGTTGATGAAGGGTACTTCCGAATTGTCCGTAAAAACCTGAGATGACAGCCAGCTAAAATCGGCGATGGGATCCGGATAAATACAAACAGCGTTTTGCATCGCGTAAGAAGCCACACAGCCCTGGTTATCGATCGTCAGCGAAATATCGTGACACCCGACTGTGCTGTACACGTGCGAATTGAGTGCATAGTCATTCGAAGTAAAGCCATCGCCTAAATCCCATGTGTACGACGCTCCGGCATCGGAATTGCTCAAATCCACAATTTCGACTTCCAACGGAGAGCATCCCTCGGTAGGAAAAACGTTTAAGTCGATGGTCGGTGTAGCGATTACATGTACCGTCATAAGTGCTACGTCCAATGGACAATGAGGAACTGAATCTGTTTCATATTGGAATGTATATGCTCCTGTGTTTACTGAAATTGGATCAAAAGTACCGTTCGCAGCGTCCAATTGTCCTGAACTCGGATTTGTTGTTTCTGTCCAACTTCCCGGGTCCACACCTGCACTGAGCAACGCATTCAAATCAACAATTCCGTCTGTGCTACACACCTGCACATCGTTATCCGGTCCAGCGACAGGCTGATCCATAACATCTACGGTCATTACACTGGTATCGGCTGGGCAAAAAATCCCGGGCACCCTGTAATCGAACGTGTAAACGCCGCTCATGGATGTCGATACTCCCAGCGTTCCCGTAACAGGATCGAACATCGGAGAAAGTACCTGTGATGTTTCCGTCCATGTGCCTCCGGTTATCCCGGTATTGAGCATTGTATTCAAATCAACATCTCCCCCGCTGTTGCATACGGAAAGGAATTCATCTGTGCCCGCTTGCGGCAACATTTCTATGAATATCTCCACAGTATCGCTGTTGGAACATCCCGTGATTGGATAAGTGACGATTACGGAATACACATTCGCTGTACTTACGTTCAGTGTTTGATTTACCGAATTATCACTCCACAGGTAGTTACTTCCTGAATTCAGTGCATCAAGAAGATAACTCGTCCCGTCGCATAATGTCGTATCATTGCCTAAGTCAACAATAGGCGTATTTAAAGCCGCAATTGTAATCGTGGTATCTTTTATGCAACCGACACCGTCTGTAACCGTTACAGAGTAGGCTCCTGTACTGAGGTTAACAGCTGTTGTCGTCGTCTGATTGTTTGCCGCAGCGTCCCATTGAAAACTGTAGGGAGCGGTTCCATTGAATGCCGTGATCGTGATCTGTCCCGTTGAATCTCCCAGACAAGGTTCTATTTTTGTGACAATCAGATCAATCAGTGCTGACGCTCCTTCGAAGGCTCCAATGTCTGGCATTCCATTTCGGGGAAAATCTCGTTGATCCAGTAACGCTGCAGATGCCTGATCAGCAGCATTGATTGCGGGGGAAGCCGGACAGGACAGGATTTCATGTGTACTGACTTCTCCACCATTGAGTGCAAGTGGCGATAATTGCGGGTCAGCATTCAGGATGTTTCCGGTTGTAGACCCGCCGAGCGTTCCTGACCCTGGGTTGAATACAAGATTGTGTCCATTCGATGAGCTAAACGATCCGTATATATCTTCATCTACGGGTGTTCCGGCAAGGTTGGCATTAACAACTCCGCTGATGCTCAGGTTATTCGACACAATGCTATTGCTCAAATCAAACGTTCCACTTCTATTGAACAGTCCACTGCCAAATCCTTCACCGGATGTCCCGGCTGCGGCGTACCCTGCCTGAGAAAACAGGTTTGCCCCCCTTCCTCCGATGGCTTCGTTAAACGCAATTGTGCAACTGTTTAGTGTTACTGAACCTCCATTGTTGAAGATTCCACCGCCTAATCCGGCTCCGGCTCCGCCGCCACCACCGGACGAACAGCAAGGTCCGCTTCCCTGACCTCCACCGAAGCCGCCCAATCCTCCCGCGCCGGATTGATCTCCACAAGATCGGGCTCCACGACCGCCGCCGCCACCGCCGTATCCTCCCAGACCACCGAATCCTCCAAAAAGACAGCTACTTCCTCCTCCTCCACCGCCCGAAAAATCTCCGGTGGCATTGCCTCCTGCGCCTCCTCCGGCAGCCCCCCCGGGTCCTCCAAACGATCCTGAGCCCGCAAATCCGGCCTGATTGAATACTCCGTTATTCGTTGAACCACCTGAAGACCTTCCTCCAATTGCTTTGTTTCCTGATACCGTTATGTTTTCTGCTGTAAGGGTCGCCGTCGCTCCATTGAAAATTCCACCGCCTAATCCCGGAGTACTTCCTCCTCCTCCTCCTCCATTCATTCCGTTTGTCCCTCTTCCTCCGTTTGCGCTGTTTAGCGCCAGAGTCGTGTTGCGGATGTCAAGTGTGTTTCCGTTGTAAATGCCACCACCGAATCCTTCTGCAATCGTTGCGCCCTGATTCAGTGCAGCATGACAATTTTCAATTATCGAATACGAAATGGTAAGGTCTGCTTCGTTTAAAATTCCTCCACCGTTTCCGGGCAAAACATATCCTTCCCGAATCGTTACCATCGTCACAGCAACCATTGTTCCGTTCAATATGTGAAAAACTCTATCCATACTGTCGGCATCAATAAATGTCAACTGTGGCGAGGCTCCTACAATTGAAATGTCGGAACTGATGTCCAAATCTCCCGTCAAAGAAGCATTTTCCTGCGATCCGGGAATCGTTAACGCATACGTTCCGGCCGGCAGCGTTATTGTGTGAGCTCCACCGAGCGCGTTGGATTCAATGATCGCAGCACGCAGGGTACAATTCCCTGTTCCGTCATCGCAGATACCATCTCCGGGATTGGTATCAATGGCATCATTCGTGGAATTAACCGTGAAATCCTGAGCGTGAATAAAAAAACACTGAAACAATATTGTAAGTGCAGTTACTAGTGAGTTACTCATAATGGCCAAGAATTAATTCAAACTAAGAATAATGGTTAACGTAGCTGTATCTGTTTAACAAATGCGCTACCCTGTGCACCTCGTATAGGGTAGTTATGAGACGAAGCGCATCACAGAGGGTTGCCTAAAAAAATGAAAGTCAGCGTTTTACTGTCGTTTGAACGATGTTCAATTTTTTGACTATTCCGTAAAGTAACACGGCATAAGTGACTACGGACAACCCCCATTTCAGCATTGTGACCACCGATCCGGCTGAGATAAGGGTTTCTTCTGGTATTCCGGTTTGCATGTATTGTTCAATCATCGTTATTTCGAAAAAATTTTCAATCCAATCCGTGACCATATGAAGTAGCGGAATGATGAGTAAAAACGTATTCCGTTTAAACAGATAAATGATCCAAAGTACATACATGAGTGTGTACAGAATGGGAAATAGGGAATCCCAGATTCTTAAAAAATTCAAATAACAATTCAGCTGTGTACTGGATCTGGCTTCAACAAAGATTTGAACATCTTCAGAAGAATACCCGAAAGACAATCCAAGTGAATTCAGAGAACCCTCTACATGAAAACACGCACTGTAATGGCCCAAAACAAACTGCGCGAAAAGAACCATGAGCAGGGTACTGCCGATGGCGAGGAACAATTGGGTTCTTTTTGATCGTTTCATATGCATCCATTCACGGTACTTTGTTCATGAATTCTGTTATCACATTCCACAGTTTTTCAGCTTCTGGCATGTTGTAGGAGTATTCGGTTGTTCGTTCCACTTTGCAATTCGCATAATACGCTCCGGATTTCAGCTCCGCATTCTTCTTCTTGATGAGATACATATGTGTTTCGGCACCTTTTTCCTTTGATTTACCGAATAGTTTGAAAATTATCCTTGAAAACCAACCGGCACGGCGTCCGAGATTGGTATTTACCATGCCGGGGTGTACACTGTAGAATGCAATTCCCGCATTCTCCTCTTGATTTGATAGCCATCTTGCCATCATGATTACACCTAACTTGGATTGACGATATGATTTGAATCCGGAAAATTGACTCCGAAACTCAATGTCTTTAAATTCGATGACTCCCTGATGCAAACCTGAGGATGTAAAAATTACCTTTGATTCTCCATTCTTTGGAATCAGGTTTTTTAACCTGGAATACATCAAGAGTGGAGCGATAAGATTTACGTGCAGTGTTTCCTCAATTTTATCTCCCGATTCAATAAACTGGAAGTTCCAAATCCCGGCATTTAAAATCATTAGGTCAATTGATTTGCCTGACGTTTTCATTTCCTCACACGTGTCTGAAATATCCTTTAGGGAGGAAAGATCACAAATTTTAGTGTCGATTTTAACCTCCGGACGGATATCTTTTAGAATCTTAGATAAGCTGTCAAGTTTATCAGGTGAGCGACCTAAGATAATAATCGAGTAATTCAGCTGGGCTAAATTTCTTGCAACTTCGTAACCAATCCCTGAGGTGGCTCCTGTTATCAAGGCTGTTTTATTGTTGTTCATTCGTTCTTTTTTCTACCATTTCTCAACGAGGAAATGCAGATTTTCACTGCGCTGTGCTCGTCGAAGCGTGGGATTTGATGCTCATGCAAGAGCACAACTTAGGTTCGTCTAAATATCTATCTATTGTGCAAGTACAGGATGCCAATAGCCCCAAACCGTTCATCGGAGTTGATGGTGTCGATGTACGGCTTCAAACTAGATGCGGGAAGGATTCTCAAATTTACGGGATCGATTGAGTCTTTGCAACTGATCATACTTTATTCGTATTTTCAACGTCTTATTTTGATGGACTATCCATACCATGAACTCTGTTCGACGCGCAACTATTGAGGATTGTAAATTGATCGTTCGTTTGGGAAAACGATCCGTTACATATGCCCATAGAGATAGCTGTCCACCTGAAATTTTGAAGGGGTACATCGAACCGAATTATAATGATCGGGCCATTACGAATGATGTAAGCGACAAGCGAAATCTCTACCACATCATAGAAAACGAGGGTGAGCCTGTTGGATTTTCCAAAATGGTATTGAACCAGAAACAGGCGGATATCCATCAACAACCCGTTGCCAAGTTGGACCGAATTTACGTGCTCAGGGAATACTATGGGCGTAAATTGGGCTACGAATTATTCACCTTCAACGCAAACCTCGCCAGGGAGAATGGTCAACAGGGAATCTGGTTAGACGGTTAAACAAAAAATCCTGGTTTCTCCTTAAAAACGGATAGCGAACACTATATTTGACAGGAGAGAATCGCACAGAATTCAATCATTCGTAAATAAAGATAATGTATGCTTGATAAAACCACTTCTGACAGAGTTATTCGTTACAAGACCAATTCTAAAAAAGAAGCATTTGCGAATGAACTGCGCAGTCGGGTTCGCGCCTACTTCAGAGAAAATAACATTTCAACCTTCGCTACTACGAGCGTAAAATTTAAAGCATTAATTGGGTTCGTATTATGGATTACGGTGTACACTCTTCTTCTTACCAATGCGTTTAGTGAAAACCTCATCCTGCTGCTTTTAGGCTTTTTGGCTATCGGTTTCATCAATATTTTTCTTGCGCTGAATGTAATGCACGACTCCTGTCATAATGCGTTTACAGGAAATCCTAAAACCGATCGAATTCTGGGCTACACAATGAATTTTATCGGAGGAAACCGCTATTTGTTTACTATGATGCACAATGCCCACCACCAATTTGTGAACATCCATGGCATTGATGTAACGCTGGAGACACATGGTCTTTTTAGATTCACACCGCACGAACCCTGGAAACCCAAGCACCGTTGGCAGCACGTATACACTCCCATCATTTATTCGCTTGCGATGATCCATTGGATTCTCATCAAGGATTTCAAATGGTATTTTGGAGAGTTACACATCGGCAATCGAAAGAATATCGAGCATCCCCGAAGTGAAATGTGGATACTCCTGATTTCCAAAGCCTTCTACCTCTCCACAACACTTGTGATCCCATTGCTCGTAATTCATTCTCCATGGTGGTGGATCGTTTTAGCATGGATTCACCTACACATTTTGCCAAGTCTGGTGTTTTCTCTTCTGTTTCAGATAACCCATGTATACGAAGGCACTGATTATCCCATGCCGAATGATAAAGGCTGCATAGAGAATAACTACTTCATACACGTATTGGAAACCACAGCAGATTTTAGTCGAAAAAATCGCCTGATAACCTGGATAACCGGAGGGCTTAATATCCATGTCGTTCATCATCTGTTCCCAACCATGAACCACGGTCACTACATTCCCGTAGCTCAGATTGTAAAGGATACCGCCGATGAATATGGTATTCACTACAAGGAAAACAAAAATTTCTTTACCGCTTTGGTGCTCCACATGCGCATATTAAAACACCTCAGCAAGCCCGAGACAAGCCAACAGTAGCCACCACGGAAGGCAGTACTATGGCGCAGCATGGTATTGAAATTTAAAACGACCCGATACTCAACATGACCAGGGTGCAGCCGTTGACGACTTCGATGCTTGCATTTTCCAGTTCAGACATCCAGTCTGGATTGATGGTACCCGGATTGAAGATGACGCGCTTCGGATTTAGTTTTCTGACATACTCTTTGTACACATCCTGATGGGCAGGGCCAACGTAGAGTGTCACGGTATCAACATCGGATATTTCAGGTTGACCGTGCAGAATTTCGATCCCTGCTACATCACCCTTCTTAAGACCTACGGGAATTACAGGATGTCCGGCATCGACAAGACGATGCACGGCCATGTATGAGTATCGAGCAGGGTTTGTACTCGCTCCGATTACCACTGTTTTTTTTGGATTCGCCATTGTTCTAAACTACCATTAATCAGACGAAACTATGTTCGCCATCCTTACACGGGGAATTCTGTATCCAGCTGAGCCGAGCCGTGACATACACGATAATTCGCTGTTCGCCCGGGTAGCCTTTTACTGCGTAACATCTTCTTTCAGTACGGAATACATTGTCATATCATAGTGATTTCCATTCCAAAACATCCATTGCCTCAGAATTCCTTCTCTGATGAATCCCAGCTTGACAAGAACCTTTTCGGATACAATATTTCCTTGCATGACTTCTGCTTCAATTCGATTAATTTCAAGTGTATGAAAGCCAAAGTCAATCACCGCCTTTAATACTTCGGTGATATATCCTTTGTTCCAATGTTTCCTTCGTAAGTCATACCCAATAGTTGCCCTATGTCCTTTTGTGAAATGATTAAAGCCTATTGTTCCGATGATCTCTTTTTCTCCTTTTAATGCAATCCCCCATCGAATGCCTAACTTTTCTTCGAACCGTGATTGGAACCAATCCAACAGCGGCTGTCCTTCCTCTTCTTTTGCGAACGTTTTTATATTGTAGTATTGGGTTACCTGATCATCACCGAATACATGAAAGAGATCCTTCAAATGACTTTGCCTGATTTCTACAAGGTCCAGTCTGTCCGTTTGGAGAACGGGAAAAACATCGAATCTTTCTTTGCTGTCTAATTTCATGATTTAGCCATTGTTATGCGTCGTTTTATCGGGTTTCTAATTCTTTCCTATTGTAGGTTGTTCCTGCTTTTTCCAACGGCACATTCGTTTTCATTCGATCCATTGATCTTCCAGTGTCCTTTCTGAATCTTCAGGTAATATCCCAAAAAGTGTGTATGAATGTCTGTTAGCTTCGGTAAAAATACCTTTTGTCAAAATCATTATGAAAAGTTAGGGTAACGATCCATTGAGAATCTTGTTGAACTGCGGATTCGACGGATACTCCACAAAAAACATCTTGACTTTTGTCCAATACATACAGTAAAACTGTGGACATTCGTCAGAGCATTCATAGCTCTCGGAGTTTTCGTAATCTTCCCAGTCAATCGTTGTAAGGTATTCTTAACCGTTCTTAGTTCTTTCAATTTCTGAACACAATGCATCGTTATGGAATTTTTTCCTGTAGAACGCATCGCGTATTATGGGCTCCCTTTTTGCTTTTTCTACTCGTGTGGTTTTTAGTGAATAATTGCCGTCGTAATTTACTGGAACGGTGTATTGATTTGAGGTTTTTAATGTTGTATTGAAGCGTTCATTGATTTTTTCAACCAATACCTGATCAATTTCAAAGGCCATTTTGCCAAGTACGGACGTTGGACGGTTTCTGTGGTACCTCACATCTAAGTCAACCTGGGCCATAACATCTAGCCCTGCTAAGGACAATATATCGATTAAATGCCCTACTTCGACTCCATATCCAATATAAAATGGGAGTTGTTCAAGTAAACTTCTTCTTCCTGCATATTCACCAGATAAAGGTTGAAAGAATCCAGATAACTCTTTAAAAAAATGGTTCAACATCGGCCTGACACCAATTTCAGTTACCCTTCCGCCATTTTTGTCAGGCTTTGCGTTGCCTATTTGTATGGGGCGTTCATAAAATGCTTTCACATAACTTATTTCCGGTGATTTAAGAAGTGGCCCAACTATTCCAATAACAAACCTTGGATCTATGTTTTCAATATCGGCATCCAACCAAATAATAATGCTTCCTTTTGTTAGGTAAAGGGATTGCCACAGATTTTCCCCCTTCCCGTGTTGGATAAAATTTTCTTTAAAATACTTTCCTGCAACATGGAACTCGGCACCTGCTTCCCTTGCTTTTTTCTCTGTTTCATCGTCTGAATTACTATCAACCACAATGAGTTCATCAACAAGACCTACCCCGTCCATAAGTGAAGATTTCAATGTCCTGACTACATTTCCAATTGTTTTTTCTTCATTTTTTGTAGGGATAACAATTGAGATTGTTTCTTCCCCCTTCATTTCCAGCAAGTCTTCAAGCTTAAATTCATTGTGGTGATAGGTACGCTTCTTAAACCAATCGCTCACCATCTTTTCGGCTGGATCCAATGCTTCAAAGAAATGGGGTTTTACAGCGTCGGATAAATGGTTTATTGAGTTAAAATCAATGCTTGGGTGTGCTTCATGGGGACGATAAGTGATGGTATTCAGGCAACAGTTCCCCTGTTCAAGTGCATACGTTTCTTTTATGTCCAATCCTGCAAGGTAGCCCAATATAACCCTGTTCACCCCACCGTGAGCAACCACCAAAATCTCCTCCTCTTTTTCCTGGATAATATGATTGAGAAATGGTTTTATCCGCTCAAGCACATCTTTAAATGTTTCGCCACCAGGGGGCAAAATATCTTCACCGGCACTAAATTGACGATAACGTGTAGGATATTGTTTTTCGATCTGTTCGTGAGAAAGCCCCTCCCACGCTCCTTTTGCATGTTCAATGAGGTTTTCTGAAACCTTTATTTCTTTCTGATGGTAATTGTTGACGATGTTTGTAGTAAGTAGGCATCTTTCAAGTGGACTGGAATATATCTGTTTGATTTGTGTATATCTGAGTCTTTCAGCGAGTTTTGTTGCTTGCTCTATTCCATTTTCGTTTAAAGGGACATCCATCCTGCCAAGCATTCTGCTTTCGGCGTTAAAATTAGTTTCTCCATGTCTTATTAAATAAATTTTTTTCATGTCTACTGGTTTTGTTAAAAAGGACATAAGGCAGAAAAAACTCGGTGATATGTTTCCATATTCATCATCGGTGAATCTACTGTTAGCAAACTCTTTTTTACTTAATAACTAGTCGTTTCTGAACAACTCAACAATTTACTGACAATTTCTTACAGGCCAAAACCCGACCTGAGAAGAAATAAGCACCGAAAAAGAAA